>JAFAOB010000425.1 GCA_019238055.1 Alphaproteobacteria bacterium | reverse complement strand
CTCAATGACTGCGATCACTGTGCTATCCTGGTCCAGAGCAGTGAGGCATCGGCTGAGATCATTGGCCTGTGGCATGGGGCACCCTCATCGGTTCGATTGCAGCGACGATGATGCCATTCCCTCGCCGCTCGCCCCATAGGATCTCTGAGGCGCCTCGCCCCCGGGTCCGCGCTTCGCGCGGCCCGAGGATAAACTCCGCGCGGCCTCGAAGAACGCATAGTGCTTCAAGGGCTCGAAGTATCCTTCCCGGCCGCGGGAGCCGTCGTCGGCTTGCGCATTGGCCGGATGCTCCGCACGAACTGCTGCCAGTTTCGGAAATCAAAAGGTGCTGGCAGGTGCGCGGAGCCGGTAGCGACACCTGGGGTCTCTTTGTGAATTGGTATTACTCCCGCGCCGCGGCGAGCGGGTGTTTGCGCAAAAAGTTGAAGTCGCAGCCGCGATCGGCTTGCAGAATCTCGCTTCGGTAGAGGCGGGCGTAGCCGCGCTCGGGGATTGGCGGGGTCGCGGTTTGGCGCCGGGCCAGTTCTTCCTGCGCCACCAAGAGATCGATGCGGCGCTCTTTGACCGACAAACGGATGCGATCGCCATTGCGGACCCGGGCGAGCGGACCGCCTGAGGCCGAGTCGGGGGTCACATGCAACACGATCGAGCCGTAGGCGGTGCCGCTCATGCGCGCATCCGAGATCCGCACCATATCCTTGACGCCTGCCCGTGCCAATTTCGCCGGTATCGGCAGATAACCGGCCTCGGGCATTCCCGAGGCGGAGAGCGGACCGGCATTCTGCAACACCAGAAAATCCGCGGGGGTCACGTCGAGATCGGGATCGTCAATCCGCGCCGACAGATCCTCGAGCGAAGTAAAGACCACCGCCCGGCCTTCGCTCTCGAATAATTTCGGATCGGCGGCCGAGCGCTTGAAGATCGCTCCTTTTGGCGCCAGCGAACCGAACAATGCGACGAGCCCGCCCTCGGGTTGCAACGGCTCGGCGAGCGGCCTGATCACGGTGCGGTCGATCGGATCCCCAGGTGCGGCAAGGCGCTCTGCCAGGGTCTCGCCGGTCACGGAAAGGCAATCGAGGTGCAGCAGCGGGCGCAACTCGCGCAGCACGGCCCCGATGCCGCCCGCGGCGAACAGATCTTCCATGTAGTGCGGACCGGTCGGCTTCAGATCGACGAGAACCGGCGTCGCGTCGCTGATCTCGTTCAGGCGCTGCAAATCGATGTCGATGCCGGCGCGGCCGGCAATCGCGGTCAGATGCAAGACCGCGTTGGTCGATCCGCCGATCGCCATCAGCACCCGCAACGCGTTCTCGACCGCTTTGGGTATAACGATGCGGTCCGGCGTCAGCCCGCTGCGAGCGAGCTGCATGGCGGCGCGCCCGGTTGCCTCACCGGCGCGCAACCGGTCGGCATGAACCGCCGGGATGGCGGCGGTCCCGGGCAGGATCATGCCGAGCGCCTCGGCGATCGAGGCCATCGTGCTCGCCGTTCCCATCACCGCGCAGGTCCCGGCGGTGGTTGCGAGATTGCTTTCGACCTCCTGGATTTCCGCGGGTTCGATCTCGCCGGCGCGGTAGCGGGCCCAAAAGCGGCGGCAATCGGTGCAGGCGCCGAGCCGCTCGCCATGCCAGCGCGCGGTCATCATCGGCCCGGCGACGAGCTGGATTGCAGGGCGGTTGGCAGACACCGTCCCCATTAATTGCGCCGGCACCGTCTTGTCGCAGCCGCCGACCAACACCACCGCATCCATCGGCTGGGCGCGGATCATCTCCTCGGTGTCGATCGCCATCAGATTGCGGAACATCAGGCTCGTCGGACTGAGAAAGACTTCGCCGAGCGAGATGGTCGGAAACGTCAGCGGCAACCCGCCCATTGCCAAGATGCCGCGTTTGACTGCCTCGATCAGTTCGGGGAAATGTCGATGGCAGTTGTTATAGCCGGAATAGGTGTTGGCGATGCCAATGACCGGCCGCGCCAGCATATCCGTCGAATAACCCATCGAACGGGCGAACGAACGCCGCAAATAGAGCGCAAAATCGGGATCGCCGTAATTGGTGAGACCCCGAGCCAATCCTATGGGTGCGAGGCCGATCGGTTCGCTCATATGATCCTCTTGAGCCGAGTGTCGAGAGATATCGGTAATTCTCGACGCCGGAGAATGGCATCAATCGACAGCAGAACCAAGCAGCGGAGCCGCTTCAGCGACCTGACGGGATAGCCTGACGCTCGGTTATCCCGGAATCCGATCATCGGCCTTCCCCGCCGGCGGCGCGTCGCCGACCGAAAGCGCCTCGCCCTGCTCACGCTGCAATGTCAGGGTCAATTGCGTGCCGTGATTACTATCCCATTCAACCGCAGCACCAATCTGCTGGGCAAAACCCTCGATCAGCTGCATACCGAGGCCGCCGTCCCGCTGCTGCGGGAGTCCCTTGCCGTCATCCCATAGAGTCAGTCGTACTGTCCCCGACGGACCGGCTTTGAGGCGGATGCCGATCGTGCCGTTTCCGTGGTCAAAAGCGTGTTTGAGACTATTGACGATGAATTCGTTGACAATCAGGCCCAAGGGCAGGGCGCGTCGCGGCTCGATCTGCATGTCCTCGACATCGACGACCAACCCGATGTTGCCGGCTTCGGGGGCGCGGAATTGCACCAAGCTCGCACTCAGCTCGCCGAGATAAGCGTCCAAGGAAAGTTGCGCGACCTCACCCGAGGCATAGAGTTTTTGATGGACCAAACCCAATGCTTCGATGCGCTGAGCGATGGTTGCGAGTTCTGCAGCGGCTTCGCTGCCGCCCGCCCGCCGTTGCTGCAAACGAACCAGGCTGATCATGGCCTGCAGATTGTTTCTGACCCGGTGCTGTAACTCTTCTAACAGATGCGCTTTTTCTTCGGCTTCTCGTCGCAATTCACCGATCATCCGCAGGCGGGCGACAGCGGACGCGACGAGATTGGCGTAGGTCCGCAAAAAATGAATGTCGTCCTCGGTAAACCGGTCCGGAGTTCTGCTGTCGACCTCGAGCACGCCGTAGGGCGGCTGCCCGTCATCGCCAATGATGATCGTGTTGACCGCGGCGCGGACGCCGGCGCGCTTCAGAAACTCGGGATGGTCGAAGCGATCATCCCGGCCGATTTCATTCGACACGACCGGTTCGCCGGTGCTGATGGCGTGCCCGGCCGAGGAGGTCGGGCCGACCGCAATTGTCGCCTTGCCGACGATACCGGGTCCCCAACCGAACCCGGCACGCACCAGCAGAGTCTTGCGGTCCTTTTGCAATTCCAAGATTTTGGCGAGATTTGTGTGCAGCGCGCTGCCGACGAGGCGGCACGCCTCGGTCAGGATCTCGTCGAGGTCATTGGATTTCAGCGCGAGTTCGCCGAAGCGAGCCAAAGTCTGTTGCTGCTCGAGCAGCTCGCCGAGACTGTCCCTGTTCGTTCCCTGCACCGGCTCCCTCTCTGGCTCAGGCACGCCCAATGCAGCGGTAACAACGGCGAAGATAAAAAATCACAATTGCGCCGCAAAGCTTGTCGGGGTCGGAGGAACACGCGCCTGGCGGGCGTTTGGGAACGGCGGTAAATCAGCAATCATCTGGCGCGCGCGATCCGGGTCATGAAACAGCGCAGTCGACGCAATCGCGCGCGATCTGTTAGGGTCGGCACATCCCGCAATTGAGGAGAAGGCCGATGAACGACGCGATGACATTGTCCCAGCGCGCCGATGCGCTCGAGGAGAAGATGAGTCGGGAACTCGACTATATCGTGATCAAGTCGCGGCTCTACAGTATGGCCGAAGGCGATATGGGCCCGGCGCCAAACGCCGCCGCCCTGATGGCCGCCAATCCGAATGCACGCGTGCTGATGGGCGACGATCCGCGCCTGCCGCCAATGCCGGAGAAACCGACCCTGATCGATTTCTTCAAATACCGCTTCGGACCCGCTGCTCATCTGCTGCAAAGCGCCAAGCACGCGGTCAATGCGGGATTGCCCGAGAACATGGTGCTCGCCTGTCTGTTGCACGATATTTCGACAATCGGCTTTATCCGCGGCGATCACGGCTATTGGGGCGCGCAGCTGGTTGAGCCCTATGTCGATGAGGAAGTGACATGGGCGATCCGCGCCCATCAGGTATTGCGCTTCTACCCCGACGAGTCGGTCGGCTACGAATATCCGCAATCCTACGTCAAGACGTTTGGCGCCGATTATCGCCCTGATCCCTACATCGAGGAAGATTACAAGCGGATGCGCAATCACAAATGGTACATGTCGGGGCGGATGATTACAGTCAACGACATCTATTCGTTCGACCCGAATGCGGTCGTCGAGTTGGAGGAATTCACCGACACAATCGGGCGCAATTTCCGCCAGCCGAAAGAAGGGCTCGGCTTTGACAACAGCCCGGTCGCGCATATGTGGCGGGCGATGATCCGGCCAGCGAAATACTTATAGCGGCAACAGAAATACCTATAGCGGCAACAATAGATCTTTTCTTGGGCTGTTCCCCAACGGATTTTGACCGCGGCCGGGCCTTCGATGCGGCGCACGGATGGGCTTGGCCGTGCGGCCAATGCCCAAGTGCCGATGCGTCGCGGCCGTTTGCAATCGAGGTTGACAGATGGATAGTGCCGCACTGCGTGAACTCCAGGCTCCACTCAAAGAGAAATACCGCAACGATCCCGCTGCGGCCGTAATCACGCTCAGGGCGCGGGGCGATCTGGCCGGCGATGCGATCGCTTGTAGGGTCGAAACCGAACGGGCGCTGGTCGAGGCCGGTCTGCATCCCGCCACCGGCGGCAGTGGCATCGAAGCCTGCTCGGGCGACATGCTGCTCGAAGCGCTGGTTGCCTGTGCCGGGGTGACGCTGAAGGCGGTGGCCACGGCGATCGAGTTTCGCCTGCGCGGCGGCTCGGTCAATGCCGAGGGTGATCTCGATTTTCGCGGCACGCTAGGCGTCGAGCGCAGTGCCCCGGTCGGTTTCCGCGAAATTCGGCTGAGCTTTGTTCTGGATACCGACGAACCCGAGGACCGACGGCAGAGCCTGCTGAAGCTGACCGAGCGCTATTGCGTCGTTCTACAGACCCTGCGCACCCCGGCAAAATTGGAGACGCGCCTTATGTAAAAGCGGTGAGCCGCCCTGCAATCTCGGTCTGGGCGACGATCCGAGCGTCGTCACGGCGGGTCGGCATTCGCCGGCAAAATCATTGCCCGCGCTTACGCCCACGGCAGAATTGCGAGCAAAATGAATCGCCTGGATGTGTCAGGCTCGCATCCGGGTGCCGGCGGGGCTATTTTATGGCTTGCTGTATTTTGCGGCAAAGCCGAGTCTGGTTTGTCCCGTGATCCGTGTCGTTCGACATCCCGGTCCCCATTCGCACCACCCGCGCGGTGCGGTGCTGGCGATCGGCAATTTTGACGGGCTGCATCGCGGTCATGCGCTGCTGATCGGACAGGCCCAGGATCTCGCCCACTCGGCTGGGCGGCCAATCGGTGTTCTGACCTTTGAGCCGCACCCGCGTAGTGTCTTTGTGCCGACGGCAGAGCCGTTTCGGCTGACCCCGTTCCGCGTCAAGGAGCGCGAACTGGCACGGCTCGGTGTCGATCTGTTGTTTGTCCAGCATTTCGACCTCGCCTTTGCCGCCAAGAGCGCCGAGGATTTTCTGTCGGAAATCATCGTCGATGCGATTGGCGCCTCGCATGTCGTCGTCGGCTGGGACTGCACCTTTGGCAAAGGACGCCGTGGCAATCCCGATATGCTGCGGGCTGCCGGGGCGAAATTCGGGTTCGGCGTCACCGTGCTCGAGCCGATTCGCGGGGCGAACGAGGTCGTCTATTCGTCGACCCAAATTCGCCAACTGCTCAAAGCCGGTAAGCCACGTGATGCGGCCGCATTGCTCGGACGGTTTTGGGAGATCGATGGCCGGGTCGCGGTCGGCGATCGGCGCGGGCGGACGATCGGCTTTCCGACCGTCAATCTCGGTCTCGGCGAATACATCCGTCCTGCTTTCGGTGTTTATGCGGTACGCGTCTCGGGCGATGGCGTCGATGACCCGTTTGCTGGCGCCATTATCGATGGAGTTGCCAATATCGGCCTGCGCCCAACTGTCGGCACGCCCGAGCCGCGGCTTGAGGCGCACCTATTTGATATCGATGCCGATCTTTATGGCCGGCATTTGCGGGTGGCACTCGTCGATTTTATCCGGCCGGAACAGAAATTCGCCGGGCTTGACGCCTTAAAGGCGCAGATTGCCGAAGACGCCCGCCGCGCCCGCGAACTTCTCGCCGCCGCACCGCCGGTCTAGCCGTCCTGATCTTCCAAAATCGGGATTTCTCGCGCCGGCGAGTTGGGCTCAAATAATCAGCCCATGCACCGTAGCGCCTCCAAAGGGTTAAATCGAATGAGCAATCGGGCGACAATATGGAGGGTGCCGGCACGCTGCGTCGGCACTATTGCCCGGAACCGGCTATTAGATCCTCTCGAATTTGGCCAAGCCGGTTGTTATATGACCCGCATGATACGGCATCACCCCTGGATATCGCGAATTAGCGGCCCGGTCCTCGTGTGAGGATCGGGGACGCTTCCGCTCATCCGCAAGTTATTCGAGGGTTTACGATGCCGACCGATTACCGACCAACTGTCTTTTTGCCAAAAACCGAGTTCCCGATGCGGGGCGATCTGCCAAAGCGCGAGCCCGCCATTCTGGCGCGTTGGTCGGCTTTAGGTCTTTACCAAAGGCTGCGGGAGACCGCAGCCGGGCGCGAGAAATTTGTTCTGCACGATGGGCCGCCCTATGCCAACGGCCATCTGCATATCGGCCATGCGCTCAACAAGATCCTGAAGGATGTCGTCAATCGCTCGCAGCAGATGATCGGCAAGGATGCACCTTATGTCCCGGGCTGGGACTGCCACGGGTTGCCGATCGAGTGGATGATCGAAGAAAAATACCGGGCCCGGCAGCTGTCCAAGGACAGCGTCCCGCCTGACGTGTTTCGTCGCGAGTGTCGGGAGTTTGCGAGCCACTGGATCGAGGTGCAGAAGGCCGAGTTTGAGCGGCTCGGGGTGGTCGGCGATTGGGCCAACCCCTATACGACGATGGCCTATTCGGCCGAAGCGCAGATTGTTCGCGAGATTGGCAAGTTCTTGGTCAATGGCGGGCTCTATCGCGGCTCGAAGCCGGTGTTGTGGTCGGTCGTCGAACAGACGGCTCTTGCCGAAGCCGAGGTCGAATATTACGACCATCGTTCGATAACGGTCTGGGTTCGGTTCCCGATCGTCACGACCGGTCTGCCGACGCTGGTGGGCGCAGCAGCCGTAATCTGGACAACGACCCCCTGGACCTTGCCCGGCAACCGCGCGATCGCCTATAGCCCAGCGCTCGATTATGTTGCGATGCGGGTCGACAAAGCGGCCAATGACAGCCGCGCGCGCCCCGGCGAGACCTTGCTCGTGGCAGCGTCACTTGCTGACGAACTTGCCGCGCGCGCCGGCATCGAGGCTTATTCGGTACTCGCCCGTTTTCCCGGCACCGCACTCGCGGCTACCGTCGCGCGCCATCCGCTCGCCGGCCAATGCTATGAGTTCGATGTGCCGTTATTGCCGGCGAGCTTTGTCGAGGCCGACCAAGGGACGGGCCTCGTCCATATTGCGCCGGGCCACGGTGCGGACGATTTCGAGTTGGGCCAGGCTCATGGATTGCCGGTACCCGATACGGTCGGGCCGGATGGCGTCTATCTCCCGGGTGTGCCGCTGTTTGCCGGCCGCGCCGTCTACCGGGCCGATGGCAAGCCGGGCGACGCCAACGAGGCGGTCATCGCTGCAATCGACGCCGCCGGCGGCTTGTTGGCGCGCGGCGTATTGGTGCATTCCTACCCGCATTCGTGGCGGTCGAAGGCGCCGCTGATTTTCCGCAACACGCCGCAATGGTTCATCAGCATGTCGGTAAACGGCTTGCGCGACAAGGCGCTCGCGGCGATTGCCGAAACCCGCTGGGTTCCGGCGCAGGCGCGCAACCGGATCAGGGCGATGGTCGAGAGCAAGCCTGACTGGTGCGTCTCCCGCCAGCGCGCCTGGGGTGTACCGATCGCCGTCTTTACGCATCGCGATACCGGCGAGCCGTTGCGCGACCCGGCGGTGGTCGAGCGCGTCGCAGCCGCAGTCGAGCGTGAGGGTTCGGATGTATGGTTCCGCGCTGATGCTGCGCAGTTTCTCGGCAATGCTTACGATCCGGACGAATGGCAGCGGGTCACCGACATCGCCGAGGTCTGGTTCGATTCGGGTTCGACGCACGCCTTTGTACTCGAACAGCGGCCCGAATTGCGCTGGCCGGCTTCGCTCTACCTCGAAGGTTCGGATCAGCACCGTGGGTGGTTTCAGTCTTCGCTCGTCGAGGCCTGCGGCACGCGCGGGCGCGCTCCCTACGACGCCGTGCTGACCCACGGCTTCGTGCTCGACGAGCAGGGCCGCAAGATGTCGAAATCGCTCGGTAACGTTGTCGCCCCACAGGACGTCATCAAGCAGAGCGGCGCTGACATTCTGCGGCTATGGGTGGTCGGCTCCGACTATTCCGATGATTTGCGCATCGGCCCCGAGATCCTGAAGCATCAAAGCGATGTCTATCGTCGGCTGCGCAATACCTTGCGCTATCTGTTGGGGGCGCTCGACGAGTTCGAGCCGGCCGAAAGGGTCGAGATCGCGGCCATGCCGCAACTCGAGCGCTGGGTTCTGCACCGTCTCGCCGAGCTTGACTTCATCGTCCGGCAGTCGATCGCAGAGTTCGACTTTCACACGATGTTTACGGCGCTCTACAATTTCTGTGCGGCCGATCTCTCCGCCTTCTATTTCGATATCCGCAAGGATCGGCTCTATTGCGATCCACCCGACGATATCGGCCGAAGAGCGTTACGCACGGTGCTCGACCATACCTTCGACGCGCTGGTGCGCTGGCTTGCACCGATCATCTGCTTCACCACGGAGGAGGCTTGGCTCGCCCACCATGGCGACGCTCCGGGGCGCAGCGTGCATCTCGAACAGCTTGCCGTTATTCCGCGCGAGTGGCTTGATCCGGCGCTGGGTGAACGCTGGGCGCAGCTGCGCGATCTGCGGCGTGTCGTCACCGGGGCACTTGAGGTCGAACGCGGCGCCAAGCGCATAGGATCGAGCCTGCAGGCTGCCGTTGCGGTTTACATACCGGAACGCCTCGCCGGTTTGGTTTGCGATGTCGACCTCGCCGAGCTGTGCATCACCTCAGCTGGAACTCTTTACCTGGAGCCGCCGCCGGAAAAAGCTTTCCACTTGCCCGATGTGCCCGATATCGGCGTTGTAGTTTCGCCTGCCGAGGGCGAGCGTTGCGAGCGTTGCTGGCGGATGCTGCCTGAAGTCGGCGATATACCGGACCACCCCGATCTCTGCCGGCGTTGCGCCGCGGTCGTCGATCAGCAGGGTGTAGTGCTTGCGTGACGGGCGCCGGACGATGTTGCGGCTCGGGCTTGCAACCGCGCTCGTCGTCGTGCTTCTCGATCAGGTAAGCAAGGCGCTGGTCCTTGCTCATTTCGCGAGCCGGGCACTCGGCACCAATACGCTAACGCCGTTCTTCAACCTGGTTCTGACGCTCAATCGCGGCATGAGCTTTGGGTTGTTCAATGCCGTGCATGGCAGCGGCGCCGGCATCAACGCAGTTTTATTCTCCCTGGTTGCTGCAGTTATTGTTGTCGGACTGATTTACTGGCTGAGCCGGGTGGCGACCCTGCTCCTCGCTTTCGCGATCGGCCTTATCATTGGCGGCGCTGTGGGTAATGTCATTGATCGGATTCGTTATGGCGCGGTCGTCGATTTTCTTGATTTTCATATCGGGGCTTATCATTGGCCGGCATTCAACCTTGCTGATAGCGCGATCTGTGTTGGGGTCGCAGTGATGTTGTTCGACAGCTTGCTTCTCCATCGCGAGGCGCATTAGATATCGCGCGGGAGGGACAGTGCCATGTCGCAATATCGCCCGGTTCGCGGCACCGGCCGCGATCTTGTCGTACCGTGTTTTGCGCTCCTCTTCGGGGCGACGCTGCTATCCGGCTGCAGCGACTTCAAACAAGTCATCGGCCTCGATCCGACAATGCCGGACGAGTTCGCCGTCGAGTCGCGCGCACCATTGACGATCCCGCCGGACTTTAATCTGCGCCCGCCGGAACCGGGTGCACCGCGGCCGCAGGAGGAAAGCCCCGAAAAGCAGGCCGAACAGATCATGGAGCAGGCGGGGCCGGGCGTCCCCGGCAAGCAGGCTGCCGATCTGCGCTTGCGCAGTGCCGAAAATGGCCTTCCCAATATCGGTGGAAACAGCCAGGCGCCGGATCCGTCGGGAATGGTCGGATCGCAGAGCCTGTCGAACAAATTGCTCGACTATGGCGACACCGGCAATGCCGGCGCCACCGTCGACAAGCGTGATACAACCCCCCTCAAAGGGGTCTACTGAGGGTTGGCGGCTTCTAATTTCGGCAGCGATGGCGTTTGCGGCGGAGGGTGCGAAACAGGAAGCCGGTGTTCCCTCTTCGCGGTGTGATCACATGAGATAGTCCCGATGAGCCTCTTCGACCTTGACGGCCAAGTCGCGGTTGTCACTGGCGGCAATGGCGGGATGGTTTCGGCATGCGCAGTAACGCCGGCATATCGACCATTTGGCGAGCGGTGAGAGCCGCATGAGGGGGACCGCGCCGACTTCGTTTGCAGCGGTCCGGCGACGCTCAAGAATCACAACGTATACAAACGGGGCCGCAGGGCCTAATACTGGACTGCAACTGCAATGTTACCATATTCCTCCTCTGATAGACGTTCCAACTGTTCCCGTGCCGACGCACGATTTGAGTTCATATATAGGTTGAAGACCTGATCCCATTTATTTCGATCTTCACCTGACGTCGCAGTCATAGTCTGTATTATGTATGTGCCCATGAAAGGTGCTTTTACGAGAGCTTGTGCAAAGTAATTCTCTTGTTGCAGATGCTTCGCGATGAACCGAAGTGGTGCCATGTTGGTCAACATTA
>JAFAOB010000002.1 GCA_019238055.1 Alphaproteobacteria bacterium | reverse complement strand
TTGGCACCATCTCAAGGCCGATCACCTCGCGCACCAGACCTTCACTGACGCAGCCGCACTTGACCAGGCCATCCATGCGGCAGTCACCGACCTCAACCGCGAGCGCATGCGCGATCCGTTGGCCAAGCCGCCAATCTCTGCTTAGTGGACTTTCGTCATCCGTCGCGGAACGGGCGACACGCAGCGGTCCGCAGACTACATCCCTTAGCTGCGGCGCATCATGCGCAAGGTCGATCCGCAGTCGACCGAAACAACGGTTCCGGTGATCCCGCGGGCATTGGCGCGCGACGCTAAAAACACATAGGCGCCGGCGAGATCGGAGGGTTCGAGCGCCAGCCGCAACGGGTTGCCGGCGGCGATCCGCTCTCTGGTCCCGGGTATCGAGAATTGCGAGCGATCTTCGAGCGACAGCGACGCGACACTGCGCAGATCGGTCATTGTGCCGCCGGGGGCAACGCCGTTGACTCGGATATTCGGCCCCAATTCGACCGCCAATTGCCGGACAATCCCGAACACCGCGTGCTTCGAGGCGGTGTAGATGACGCCGCCGCCGGCCGAGGTGAATCCCGCCCCGGATGCGGTAAAGATCATGCACCCTGAGTTTTTGGCGAGTTCGCCGATTGTCGCCTTGGCGCCCAGGATGCAACCCTTGACATTGACCGCGAACAACTCATCGCAAGCGGCGGCAACCCGGTCTTCGGGCAGATCGGCGAGCGGGATAAAGCCGTCGAACACCCCAGCATTGCCGACAAAGATGTCGAGCCGGCCAAACGCGGTCACGGTCTCGGCGACGGCGCGCTTGTTGTCGTCGAGCCGGCTGACGTCGCCTGAAATTGCAATCAGCTTGTCACCGAACCGGGCCTTCAGCTCGTCGCCGCGGCCTGTTACGCGGTCCATGACAGCGACCCGCGCGCCCTCCTCGACATAACGCTCAACGACGGCGCGGCCGATCCCCGAGCCGCCGCCCGTCACCAACGCGACCTGGCCATCGAGCCAGCCCATATTCTGCCCTCCCCACGAAGCTTTTGAACCTGGCCTTCAGTTTCTCGTCATGTCCGGGCCCAGTCCCGGCCATCCATGCCTCCGCTCCCCGCCTCGGTACCATCTCGGGCTCGTGGATGCCCGGAACAAGTCCGGGCATGACGCCGTGATTTGCACGCGTCCGGGTAGCGAGCCACCGGAACAGATGCAGACTCGTGGAGCATCAGCGGGTACGCTTGTATTCGTAGTCTTCGCGCTCGCCATTGCCGACGCGCAATCCCGCGGGCAGCGGCGGACGCGTCTGGTTGAGCTTGGCATGGACGTCGAGTGCCGCCTGGTCGGCCCAGCGTTCGAGCAACACCAATTTGTCCGGATCGACCACACTGCGGAACGCCTCGAACTGCTCGCAGCCCGGTTCCGTCATGACCTCGGCGCAGCGCCCCTTGAAGGTCTCCGCCAATTCGCCGCCCTTCCCGGGTGCGGCGGTGATCGTTACCACCAGTCTGACCGACATGTTTCTCCCTTCCCGTCACCGCTGTCACGCAGCCTGCTACGGCCGCTCCTCCCGAGATTGCTTCGCGGAGCCTGTCCTCGGGCGGCGTTCTTAGGTGCCGGAGCGCCCGGCGCACCGCCCTTCGGCTCAGTTCAGGCCGTAAAAGCCCATCGCACCGCCGGCCATGACACCGTGCTGGGTTTCCTCTGACAAGCCCTTCATCCGGTCCCGGATCATCTTTGGGGCACCCGGGAAGAAGCCGTCGGGGTGCGGATAGTCGGTCGCCCACAGGATCTTGTTCGGGCCGATATAGTCGGCGAGCACCTTGATGCTGCCCTCGACCGGTTCGAATGAGATCCAGCAATTGCGCTGGAAGATTTCGCTCGGGCGCATCGACAAGCCGGAATCATTGAACCCCTGATCGTCGAAATGGCGATCCATGCGGTCGAGCCAGGGCGCGATCCAGCCGCCGCCTGATTCGAGGAACCCGACCCGCAGTTTTGGATGGCGATCGGCGATGCCGCCCCAGATCACGCTCATGCAGGCGAGCATCATCTCCATCGTGTGGCTGATGATGTGGCGGGCACCTCGGCCGTCGAAGCGATCAACGCCGACCGTCGGCATACCGCTCGAGGCACCCTCGTGAAAGCCGATCGAGAAGTCGAGGTCTTCGGCCGCCTGCCAGAACGGCTCGTAGCGCTCGTCGTGAATCATTTTGTCGCTATACGGGTTCGGGCGGATAAAGCCGCCGCGGAACCCCAGTTTCTCGCGCGCGAACTTCATCTCTTCGACCGCCAGCTCCACCGATTGCAACGGCAGCATCGCGACGCCGAACAGCCGGTCGGGATAGGGCTTGCAGTAGTCGGCGAGCCACAAATTATAGGCGCGGCAGACCGCGGCGGCGAGTTCGGGGTCGTGGATTGCTCCCGAAAACAGCCCGAGGCTTGGATAGAGGAAGGCGGCGTCGATGCCATCGGCATCCATATCGGGGATGCGCTTGTGCGGGTCGAACCCGCCAGGCTTGCCGTCCTTGTATTCCATCGTATCGGCGGCAACGACACCCTGGCGTGCGCCGACTGCACCGATCCGGCCGATGCCGAGCTGGCCGTTGCCGACCTGGTGCTCCTCGATGACGAGCCGCTCCTTGCCATTCTCGCCCTTGACGATCTTCGGCGCCCGATCGCGGAATTTCGGGTCTATGTATTTGTCCCAGAGATCGAGCGGTTCGAGAATGTGACCGTCGGAGTCGATGACATTGTACTGGTTGCGCATTACCCGTCTCCTTTTAACAAATGGCAGAGTTAACAAATGGCAGAGCCCGGAAAACCAAACGTCCGTTTGGTCTGCCTGACGCTAGGCCGGTAAGACAAAGTCTGTCAACCCGGACCGGCGGTATAGCTCGTATCACCGCCGGTCAATGGAAGGTGCGTCCGCCATCGACTGCCAGCGCCGCGCCAGTGACAAAAGACGACTCCGCGCTGGTGAGAAACAGAATGGCCTGTGCGATCTCCAGCGGGTCCGCCACGCGCCTAAAGGCGTACCGGCTCATCCATTCTGCGTCGCGTGTGAGGCCCGCAGTCATAGGGGTGTTCACCATGCCGGGACAGACACTGTTGACACGGATCGGCGGCGCCAATTCCGCAGCGAGAGCTCGCGTTAGGTTGACCACCCCGCCTTTAGAAGCAGCATAGGCTGTCATGTTGGGAGTGTTGGGTAAAAGCCCCTGGCCGGAGGCAATGTTCACGATAGTCGCAGAGGGCGCCTTGACGAGCCACGGCAGGCAACACCGCACGACGATGTATATGCCCGTCAGGTTCACGTCGAGGACGCGCTGCCAAGACGCAACTCCGACATCAAGCACCGAACCGTGGATCACAATACCGGCAGCATTCACGATGCCGTCGATCCCACCCATCACGGCTGCAGCCTGTTCGACTGCATCAGCGACGGCGGCCTCTTGCGTCACGTCGGCCGTTACAGACAGCCCGCGCGTTTCTCGGGCGACGTCCGCCAACCCGTCACGATTGCAGTCAAGCAGGGTCAGCACCGCGCCCTCCGCCGCGAACAGCTCGGCGGTTCGCCGCCCGATCCCCGATGCGGCACCTGTGATCAGGATGCGACGGCCTGCGAGGCGACCGGAAGACGTCTGCGACATCTATTCGTCCTTCCCGGCTACGGTCCTGGCATTAACGGGAGCAGCTTGTCTTGATTATTATGGGAACAATTGTTCGCCGGTATCAGCATCCTCGACAAAAATCGCGCTGACCGGGCAATTCTCCGCGGCCTCGATGATCTTTTCGACGGTATCACCGCCCGGGTCCACCGCTTCCGACTGGCGGTCGTCGTTGAGCCGAAACACCTTTGGGGCGATGGTTTCGCACATGGCATTCCCGACGCATACGTCGTGATCCACCCGAATGCGCAAATTGCGGGCCAAGGTCTCCCCCCTATTGCCAAGTGACCGGCAGCGATTTGAGCGAGCGGAAGGTAATGCTGGGCTGGTACTCCAAGTCCTCGGTTTCCGTTCGCAAATCCGGAAAGCGCTCTGCTAGGGCCCGGAACACTTCCTGGCCCTCGACCCGCGCCAGGGTCGCGCCCAAACAGTGATGGACTCCGTTTCCGAAAGCCACATGTTGGTTGGGCCAGCGGGTGATGTCGAATTTGTCGGGGTCGGCAAATTTTGCCGGGTCGCGATTGGCCGATGAGATAAACCAGCGGACGCGGTCCTTTTTGTTCAAGACCTTGCCGCGCATCTCGACATCCTGCGAGGCGATCCGTTGGATTGAGACGACCGGCGAGTCGTAGCGCAGGCATTCCTCGGTCGCGGTTTTAGCTAACCCTGCCGGGTCCCTTTTGAGGAGCGCCCATTGGTCGGGATGGCGCATAAAGGCCAATGTGCCGTTGCAGATCAGATTGATCGTCGTCTCATGGCCGGCCAGCAGCAACAGCGAGGTATTAACCAATACCTCGTGCCGGCTAAAGACGCCCCGCCTCTCGCCGCCTGCCAGTACGGAAATAAAATCGTCGCCCGGGTTGACGATGCGTTGATCGACCAGCGGCGACACATAGTCGATCATGCCGCGCATGCCTTCGGTGAGCGGCTTCATGCGGTCGTATTCACCGCGGCCGATGTACAAAAGCTTCTCGGCCAGTTGCCGGACGTAGCGCCGGTCTTGCTCGGGTACCCCCATCATCTGCGCGATGACCAAGACCGGCAATGGGGTTGCGAGGTCGCGCATGACATCCATGCGGCCCTTTTCTTCGGCTTCGTCGAGCAGCTCTTTGACCGCTTTCTGGACGAACGGCCGCCACGCTTCCATCGATTTGGGCGTAAAATAGCCATGTACTATCCGGCGCATCTCCAGATGCTCCGGGCGATCGTGCTGGATGAACTGGTCGCCCTGGTAATTCCTGACGTACTCGTAAAGCCCGAGATCCGACTCGTCGATAGCGGGATAGGGCGGTCGCGGGTCGGTTTTGAAGACGGCCGACGAAAACAGTTCGTGATGCCGGGTCAGCCAGACGAGATCGTCATGCCGGGTAATGACCCACAGTTCGTAAGGCTCGTTCCAATGGACCGGATCTTCGTCTCGCAACCGGCCGTAATAGCTGTAGGGATCGGCGATGACATCCGGGGTGAACAAATTATCCTGAATTGCGGCACCCATGATCCTCCCTCCCTCGTGGTTTACGTGCGCCGTGATCCTCGGCCGTCTGCGACCATCCAGAAACCAACCAAGCGTTTGGTAACTCGAACCCTACGCCGGCGTGCTCAGGGTGTCAACCGGCGGTCAATTTCGCGTCGGGAGCCGTCCGCAGCGCGCGACGGCGCGCTCAGGCGGGGTGCGCTGCCGCCTGGATCAAGGCCGGCGAGGGCCAAGGCGGTGAATTGTTCGGCGACCTGTTGGACGTTGAGGCGACCCTGCGGATCGTACCATTTGTAAAGCCAGTTCAGCATGCCGAGCAGCCCGTACGAGGTCACCTGGATGTCGAGATCGGTGCGAAACTCGCCGCGCTCGATACCCTCGCGTAGGATCTGCTGCCAGCATCGCTCGTAGTCTTTTGGTGAAAAGCCGATCATCTCGCGAAAGCGGCGTTTGACCGCCTCGCGCTCGCGCAGATAAACAAACAGATGCGGGTAATGCCGATCAAACGCTTCGAGATGCGCCAAAATCGCCCGACGAAGTTTCTCGGTCGGCGCCAGATCGGCCTCGGCGATCGCTGCAATCGTTTGATACATCTGCGCGATCGGCTCTTTGACAACGAGGTATAACAGCGCCTCCTTGCTCTCGAAATGATGATAGAGGCTGCCCTTAAGGATGCCGACCTCTTCGGCGATGTCGCGCACAGTAGCGGCATGATAGCCTTTGGTGCGGAACACCTTTGCCGCCGCCGCAACGATCTCGTCGAGCGTTGTCATCGCTCATCCCTCTCTCGCAACCACCCGGTTGGGCTCGGCTTCACCGGCTCGCCCCTAGAGCTGACACGCGTCAGCCCAGAACCAGCCAAACGTATTTGCCTTCGGCGTTTCTATCATTGCCCCAAGCCTCGTGGCCAGCTTGCCGCACCTTCATCTTGATGCCGCCCGCCGTACCGCCTTCCCACACCAATGGCCGTGCCGGTCGGGCCGTCGACCGTCATTTCGATCTTTCCAAGGCGGAGCGTAGCGGGGCATTCCTGTGTTCACCCGGTAGCTGCCGGTCATAGTGCGGGAGGAAAGAATGCACTGGAGTTATGAGATCGTACCCGTCGGCGGGCATCATCGGCTGGCCGGGGCGAGTTTCGAAGCGCCCGATCTCGAAGCTGCAAAACACCATGTGGAAACCGTCTATGAACCGACGGTCAGCAAAGATGCCGATCTAGACGTGCGGCTGCTAGACGGCTCTGGTCAGGAGGTATGGCGCGGCGCGTACGTGGGACCGAAACCCTAACGCCGCTCTAAACTGCTAAAACAGGAGGGTTGCGTCGGTCTCTCACCTTCGGGTTTTTGGGTGTCACTGCGGAATTCGGCGCTTTCCTAAGTATTGATCGGCGGTTACCGCCGATCTGCCTGAGATCAGCTCAAGCAAGTTCTTGAGGACGACGGGGGCGCTAGCCTTGGACCGAGGCGGCTTGCCCGCAGCATCCCTCTCTCCGACCCTTGACCTGTACAAAAAACGGGAATAGCCGAATATCTGCTCGAAAGCGGGTAGAGACGGAATACCGCGTTGCACACAATCTCAGTCAGCAACTGGCAAGGCCCGTTCGCGGATGCCGACAAAAGCGCTGCCCTCGGCGCCCTCGAGCGCGGCAAAGTGCTGTACTTCCCAAACCTCGCCTTTGTGCCTGAACAGAGCTGTCAGGATTTGTTCTCTTCGCGCCTCGCCGATCGGAAAACCAAAAACGTCAGTTACAACCCGGCAACAGTCGCGGTGAAAGGCACACTCGCATCAGAACGGGAGCGCCCGGTACTACAAGCAATGATGGCGGCATTTTCCGCCACCGCGGCTGGGTTCGTCCTTGATTTATTGCCCCGCTATGCGGGCCATATCGAGCGTGCCCGCGCCAGCTATCGACCGGTCGAAATCGCCGGCCGTGAATATTCGCCCCTCAAGGATGATAAGCGATTACATGTCGATGCTTTTCCGTCGACACCGACCCGCGGCCGCCGCATTCTGCGTCTGTTCTGTAACGTCAACCCGGCGGGACAGCCGCGCTTGTGGCATATCGGTGAGCCGTTCGAAGCGCTTGCGGAAAAATTCTTGCCGGCGCTCGGCCGGCCAATGGCGCCGATTGCCTATCTGCTCGCCGCTTTTGGTGCGACGCGCGGCCGGCGCAGCGCTTACGATCAGCTGATGCTCGGCCTGCACAACAACGTCAAGCGGGACGCGGCATATCAGGCGAGCGCATGTTATGAAGAACTCGCCTTCCCTGCGGGATCGACTTGGCTCTGCTTCACCGATCAGGTCGTGCATGCCGCGATTGCCGGCCAATATGCGCTTGAGCAGACCTTCTATCTCGACATCGCGGCCATGGCCGATCCGGCAAGCTCGCCGTTGCGCATCCTTGAGCGGATGACAAAGCGGACATTGTGCTGATCAGCCACATCAACAAACGTTCCAGTGCCGATTTGGCAAAGGCAGGCATCGGCTTGTTTTGTCAGCGAGCGCTCTGCAAACGGATTTGATGCCTGTGGTCCTGACACCGGCTGCTCCGACGTCCTTTGAGGTGGGTGGGCCGAGGTCCGCTCTGGCTTGGGTGCTGCACGACGGCAAAGCCGGCATGAGAAGTCAGGCGCTCGGGTTGGCTGAGGCCACCGGCTTCCGGCTCATCGAAAAACCGCTTGATATCCGCCGGCCGTGGAATGTTCTACCGCCGCAGCTCTGGCCCTTGTCCGTTGGCGTTGTCGCACATGCTAAATCTCAGCTGGTGCCCCCTTGGCCTGATCTGGTGATCGGTTGCGGCCGCAACACGGTGGTTCCGGCGCTGGCGATCCGTCGTGCGAGCGGCGGACGCACGATGCTGGCGCAGGTTCAGGATCCACATGTCAGGCGTTCCGAGTTCGATCTCTTGATCGTGCCTGAACACGACCGTCTTCGCGGCCCGCACATCGTGGTCAGCCGGGGCGCAATGCACCGGGTGACGCCGGCGCGGCTCGCCGCTGAACGCAAGCGCTTTCCGGAGTTGACCTCGATGCCGCGGCCGATCTTGACGGTGTTGCTCGGCGGCAGCAACAAGGCTTATCGGCTAACGTTGCGGCGGCTTGGCGAAATTGCCGACGCGATCCGAAACGTATTGCGGCAAACCGGCGGCTCGGCGCTGGTAACGCCATCGCGCCGCACCGGGGAGACGGGGCTGAGGCTGGTGCAAGATCGCCTCGCGGGACTGCCGGCGCAGATCTGGGACGGCCGCGGTGATAACCCCTACTTTGCCTTTGTCGCACTCGCCGACGCATTTCTGGTAACTGCCGATTCGGTGTCGATGATCAGCGAGGCGGCGGCGACCGGAAAACCGATCCACCTGCTCGACCTCGATGGCGGCAATGCCAAATTCGCCCGCTTCCATCAATCGATGCGGCAGGCCGGAATTACCCGACCGTTCGCCGGGCAGATCGAATCCTGGTCTTATCCAATCCCGGACGAAACTGCCCGCGCGGGTGCGGCGGTGCGCGCACTCGTTTTAAACAACGTCGCCGAGCGGTGGTACGCATGAAGGCGGCTTCGATCTATGCCGCGATACTCGCGGCGATACTGTTGTTGCTACTCGTGCCACACATCGATCTCTGGGTCAGCAGCTGGTTTTATGTCCCGCAACGCGGCTTTGTGTTGCGCGACTGGGCGCCGACCGCCTTCATCTACCATATGGCTTTATGGATTCCTTGGGCCATTGGTCTCGTTGTGGTTGCCGCCGCGGCATGGCTGTTTTTAATGCGGCGGCCGCTATGGCGCTTCGACCGTAAAGCATTGCTGTTCATCGTGGTGTCGACCGTCCTGGGTCCCGGGCTGCTCGCCAACACGATATTAAAGGATCATTGGGGCCGGGCGCGGCCGCTGCAGATCGAGGCATTTGGCGGGACTCATCACTTCACGCCAGCGCCGTTGCCGGCAACGGAATGCATGCGAAATTGCTCTTTCGTGTCAGGTCATGCCGCGCTCGGCTTTTCGCTGCTCGCGTTCGCGTTCTTATTGCCGCCGGGCAGAACGCGGCACAGGGGCATTGCCGCAGTGATCATTTTCGGCGGGTTTATCGGCCTTGTACGCATCGCTCAGGGCGGTCACTTCCTGTCCGATGTCGTATGGGCCGGGCTGCTTATCTTCGGCACCACGGTGCTCTTACACTGGTGTATCGTCGAGAGGAACGCTCTTGCGGCACCCACTGCGATTCGGTTTTGCCGGCGCTGCGGTGATCGTGCCGAGCCTGTGTTGTTCTGGGTGCGCACCTCGCCGGGCGCACGGATCGGCTCTGCTGTCACCTCTATCGCAGTTCTCATGGTGCTTTCGATCATCTTTATCGACCGGCGGATAGCGCTCTACATGCACGGAGAGAGCGCCGATATGCTGGCGCTGTTCCGGTTGATCGGGGAACTCGGCGAGGGCTGGGGATGGCTTGTGCTGTTCGCTCTCGCTTTTGCCGCACTGCATTGGGGCGGGGAATTGCCGCGCCTGCGTGAGGTCGCCCCGCGAATGCGCGCGTGGTCGGCGATTCCTGTGTTTTTATTCGCGTCGATCGCAATAACCGGCCTCGCGACGGACATCATCAAGATCGGGTTTGGTCGGATGCGGCCAAAACTGCTGTTTGGCGGAAATCTCTATGGCTTTACCGGGCTCGCTTGGCGTCCGGACCACTGGTCGTTCCCGTCCGGGCATACCGCAACCTTTGTCGCAATGCTGAGCGCTTTATGGTGGCTGTGGCCGCAGCACCTACTATTCTACATTCTCGCAGGCGCTATCGTAGCGGCAAGCCGCGTGGTTGTCGGCGACCATTATCCGAGTGACGTCGTCGCCGGCGCGGTTGTCGCTGTACTGGCGACCAGAGGCACCCTGTGGCTGGTTGCCCGCTGGGGCATCGACCTCGCGGCTGCAAAACAGGGTATGAACCACTCGGAGGGCATCCCGCCTTGGCCCTGCCGCGGGTTCCGCCAGATTGCAATGCGCCGACGCGCGCGTGCCGATACCGGCCGCGTGGCGGCCGATCGCTTGCCTTGGCAGCGAGGGGTGTAGTATCGCGACACTATGGTGTTGCGGATCGAGACGTTCAACAACGTCACCGGCGGTAATGCTCTCTATAAGGCGCTGACCCATCCCCGCGCGGCAAGGCCCGCACAGAATCTGGTGCGGACGCTCGTCGATAACGGACCGGTGGCGGTGTGCGACCCATCTGGCGCCGTTGCAGCCTTTGCCGAGCTCTTCCCTCTCGATGCCGTCGACATCGCCGGCATCTATGTTCAGCGCATCGAGAAACTTGGCCAATGCGTCCTTGGGCGCGCCGCAGCACCAATGACCGCGCTCGCAAATTCGGGCGCCCGCTCGATCTTTGTCGCGGCCTTCGATACGGCCAGGCTGACGGCTCAGCTCGAGCCACTACTGTCGGAAGGCGCGCAAATCTTCAGCCTCGATGCGATGCGGATCCCGCCCGATCGGCTGACGGATCGACTCAACTACTTGAACCCGCTCAATTTCGCGACAAATTTCGCTTTTTTTCGTGACACCGACCGGCTGCATACGCGTTTGACAACGGCGAATTACTGGTCGGGGTATGGCGGCGCGGCGGTAACCTGCTGGCTTACGTTGTTTGGTGAGGATGGCGAGGTCCTGACGGAGTGGTGCGAAATCTGTGGAGCTGCGGGCAGCAGCATCGTGTTTGACAGCCGCGAGATTCGCGCGCGTTTTCGTCTGCCCGCGTTTTGCGGCCAGCTGTTTATTCACGTTGTCGGCGCGGCTGGCCACGATGTCGTCAAGTATGCCCTCGACATCTTTGGCGAGGGCATCGCTGGGGAATCGGCAGAGGGTGATTGGTCGCTATCGGCGACTCACGATGCCAATGCCTGGCCGGCCGACCGCTATGCCGGTCTGCCCGCACCGGCCCCCGACGAAAGAGTTGTACTTTGGGTACAAAACAGTCATCCCGTCCCGATCCCCGCCGGCGGCATTGGTCTTAATCGAATGGGCGATGAAACCGTGATCGCATTGGCGGAGGGGCTTGCGCCATTTGCCAGCCGCCCAGTGGACGTCGCCGAGCTGCTCCCCGGTGTCGTCTGGCCGGCGCAGATCGAGTTGCGCGCCGGTAAGCATGTTGTGCGGCCGCGCTATGAAATCATCGAGCGGAACCGCCGCCGGATTGCCCATATCAATGTCGAGCGCGGCGATCTCGTCCCTGATCCGAACCTGCCACGCCTCTCGGAGTTGCTGGGCAAAGGATATCTCCTCCCCGCCCCGGTCTTGCCGAGAGCGGAGTGGAAAACATCGGTTCTGCCAACCCCGATGGCGGTATGTCAGACCGCCCTGCCGATCGCCGCCGTGGTCTATGATCCAGACGGGAAGGAAGTGCTGCGCTACACCTTCGGCCTCCTGCCGCGCGGGCATGCAACGATGCTAGACCTAGACGACGCCTCGGGAGTCGAAGCCCTCGGCGAGTCCTATGGCCACGTCGAACTCGTATACGACTTCGCCGCAGGCGACGAGGTGGACGGCTGGTTGCACGCGATCTTTCGCTATCGCCGGCGTGAAGGCGGGCATGCTGCCGAGACCAGTTTTGGCGCGCACGTCTTCAATACGATCCTGACCTATCGCGATGAGCCGCAATCCTACAGCGGTCGACCGCCGGGGCTGTCGACCAGGCTTTTCCTGCGGCTCGGCGAGGGTGGTTATGATACTTTGTGCCACTTGATTTATCCGGCCTCGCGGTCCTGGCGAGCGCATAGCACGACCGACATCATCTTGCATGATGGCGGAGGGCGTGAGGTTGCGCGTGAGCGGCTTCTGATCCCGTGTTCCGGCTCGCGGATATGGCGTTACCACGTGCTATTCGATGCGACGACACGCGCCCGCGCCGGAAGCAGAGCCTACGCGGTGATCCGCGACACGACTTGTCGGCTCTTTGGCTACCAAGGGTTGCTTGGCGATGATGGAGCCTTCAGCCTCGATCATATGTTCGGGTTTTGAGGCGGTGCGGATGCCGCAAAGTTGCTTCACGGTGAAAAAATGTAGTATGCGTTGAAGTCACGGGAGCGGGGATGTCGGAACGACACCATAGCAAAACCTTGATTATCGGCGCCGGGCCGGCCGGCTATACCGCAGCGATTTATGCGGCGCGCGCAAACCTCGAACCCTTGCTCGTCACCGGTCTGCAACCGGGCGGCCAGCTGACGATCACAACCGATGTCGAAAACTACCCGGGCTTCGCAGAGGTTATCCAAGGCCCGTGGCTGATGGAGCAGATGCAGCGGCAGGCCGAACATGTCGGGACGCGGGTCATTGTCGACCTGATCGACAGCATTGACCTCGGGCAGCGGCCGTTTGTTGCAACCGGTGATTCGGGAGACGTCTATGTCGGCGAAACCATGATCATCGCCACTGGTGCCCAGGCGCGCTGGCTCGGTTTGCCGAGTGAGGACGTCTTTCGCGGCTTCGGGGTCTCCGCCTGCGCCACCTGCGACGGTTTTTTCTTCCGCGGCAAGGATGTGGTCGTCGTTGGCGGCGGCAACACTGCGGTCGAGGAAGCGCTTTATCTCACCAATCATGCCCGCCGGGTGACCTTGGTGCATCGCCGCAATGCGCTCCGCGCCGAAAAGATCTTGCAGGCTCGGCTGTTCCGCAACCCGAAGATCGATATTATTTGGGATACTGTCGTCGCGGAAATTCTCGGAGAGCGCGAGCCCCCAAGAGTGACGGACGTGCGGTTGCGCAATGTGCCGACCGGCCGGTTGTTCGATCTCGCTTGCGACGGCGTTTTTATCGCGATCGGCCATACTCCCGTTACCGGGCTTGTCGCCGGTCAGGTCGGGCTGGATGCCGAGGGCTACATCGTGACTCATCCCGATTCGACGATAACCAGTGTTCCCGGAGTGTTTGCTGCGGGCGACGTCCGGGACAAGGTATTCCGGCAAGCGGTGACGGCGGCCGGCATGGGTTGCATGGCGGCGCTCGAAGCGGAAAAATTTCTCGCGGCACAGGAGGAGACCGCGACAATGCACGCGGCCAAATAAGGGCGGGAGGGCCGCTCGGATCTGGCTGCTGGGAGATAAGATGGACTGGGACAAGTTGCGGGTCTTCCACGCGGTCGCCGAGGCAGGCAGCTTTACCCATGCCGGCGAATCACTGAACCTCAGCCAATCCGCCGTCAGCCGCCAAATCAGCGCGCTCGAAGAAAGCCTGAGTGTGCCGCTGTTTCACCGCCATGCCCGCGGTCTGATTCTGACCGAACAAGGGGAACTCTTGTTCCGCACCGCGCGCGAGGTTTTCGCCAAGCTCTCGATGGCCGAGGGCTTGATCTCGGAATCGAAGGACAGGCCCAAGGGCCCGCTCAAGATCACCACAACCGTTGCGTTTGGCTCGACTTGGCTGACCCCGCGGATCCGCGAGTTTCTTGATCTGTATCCCGATATACAGGTCACGATGGTGATCGATGACAGCGAACTCGATCTGTCGATGCGCGAAGCGGACGTCGCGATTCGCATGTCGCCGCCGCGGCAGCCTGATCTGATACAGCGGCACCTGCTGAGCGTGCCGACGCACGTTTATGCGGCACCCGATTACCTCAAAAAGTATGGTATGCCGCAACAGCCCGAAGACCTCGACAAGCACCGCCTTATTGTTTACGGCGAGGATGTTCGGGCGCCGGTGCAAAACGTCAATTGGCTGCTCGATGCGGGCGCCAGGCCCGGGCAAGAGCGCAAACCGATTCTCGCCGTCAACAATTTCCACGCTATGTTGCGCGCAGTTTTGAGCGGGCTCGGGATCGCGGCACTGTCCGATTTCATAGCCGTTGAACACACCGAATTGGTTCGGGTACTGCCCGAACTAATTGGACCGCCGATCGAAGCGTATTTTGTATACCCCGAGGAGTTACGAACTTCGAAGCGCATCAGCGTTTTTCGCGATTTTTTGCTGCGCAAGGTGGCGGAGAGCCGACTCAGCTAAGCGCAAAAATACGCAATTTCGTTTGATGATTCAGAGCGATGCGCTTTTTGCAGACGTGCCAGACCAAATTCCGAGTGGTATTCGTCGAGGAAAAAAGCCATCTTCCCAGCACGCGATGAGTGGTCGCGACGAGTTTTTGGCGATTAGCGTTGCCAATACAGGTTCCCGGGTCTTCCCCGGGAAGAGGGTCTTCGGACCCTTACGTCTCCCAGACGTGAAGCCTCCCTGTTCAAACTTGGCCCCGACGCTGTCGGGGCCATTTTCTTTTGACGAATATTTGACATTCCAGGTTAGCTGCCCGCAGCCGACCGGCGGCGGCTCGGGCCTGCTCGTGAGATTGTCAACTGCTGCCCCGGCATGCCGATTGC
>JAFAOB010000001.1 GCA_019238055.1 Alphaproteobacteria bacterium | reverse complement strand
TTGGCACCATCTCAAGGCCGATCACCTCGCGCACCAGACCTTCACTGACGCAGCCGCACTTGACCAGGCCATCCATGCGGCAGTCACCGACCTCAACCGCGAGCGCATGCGCGATCCGTTGGCCAAGCCGCCAATCTCTGCTTAGTGTCCGGGTGGAGACCAGGATGTAATTCGGAGGTAGGGGACAGGGCCTTCGCTGCATCAGGGCGGGCCGCTCTCCGCCCGGACACTAGACCATCCCCATCCAGAACATCTGCTGGTTGCCGACATCGATATCGTATTTGCGCACGAAGTCGGGCTTGCCGTCGTCTGAGATCCGGAACAGCGACAGGCACGCAGGCACGGTGCGGACGACGCCCTCTCTGACCGGCAGCCCGATGATGTGCGCCGCGACCAGCAGTCGGCCGCTCGGATCGATGTGGAAGGTGCGGCAATGGATGCCGTGTGTGTCGACGTGCTGGATCGGGCTCGGCTCACCCGTCGCCGGGTCGATTGCGAATACGGCGAGCGTATTCTCGCCGCCGGCAAAGACGCGCTCGGGGCCCTCGCCGACTGTGCTGGAGGCGCGGTTGGCGACGTAGACGAAACGGCCGTTGGGATGAACATGGATGGTCCCGGCGACTTGCCGCCCGCGGATGTTGCCGGGCTCGGCCAAAGTGCCCTTGCTGAACAGCGGCTCAGCCGACAGCCGGTCGCCGTCGAGCGCGAACATGTCGAGCCGGTTCTGCCGCTCAAGCGAGACATAAACCCAAGGCCTGGTCGGATGAAAATCGAGATGCCGCGGTCCGAAACCGTAGCCGCCGCCGGGTGCCACCGAAACTTCGCCGGTCAGCAGCCCGTCCTCATAGCGGAAGACCTTCAGCGCCCCCGGTTCTTCCGGCTTGCCCGCGGCGGCATCATGGCCGCGCGTAACCAGAATCGCAAGCCGGTTGTCAAGGCTGACGCGGATTTGATGTGCGTAAATGCCGGGATCGATCGCCTCGTGTTGCACGATTTCGGCGCCGGGCGAGATGTCAGGATTGACGCGATAGACCTTGAGGCCGCTCGGGTTGCTGAAGGCGACCAGTAAATGATGCGAAGGAATGTCGCTGGTCATGTGGATCGGCCGGGTCGGCAATGCGATCGGAGCCCCATGCGGCGTAAGCGCGCCGGTGGTGTCGTCGATGCGCAAAGCATTGACATGGTGCTTGTCGCCGACAAAACCGCCGATTCCCGAGGCGCTGTTGCTCGATGCGACATAGAGGTATTTCCGCGAGGCGTGCGGCCAAGCGTAGTGGACACTGGCGGGTAGGCTGACCGTGGCGCGGCGCGTCAGGGTCGCGTCGTCGACATTAACTTCGTAATGCGTCAGTTGCGGCCCGACACTGGCGTAGAGCCTCACGCTTTCAGGCATCCCTGTCTCCCTTCGGCTGGTTTGGTTGAGCATAAGCCGAGGGACGGCGTCAGCGAAGAGCTATCGGCTCTCGATTGATGGGCACGAATGCCGCCTGCGCTCCGCGGCATCAGCGGGCGGAATTGGCCTCAGACCGCGGGCTGGCCAGCGCGGCCCTTGCGGCGGACGCCGTAGAGGTCGCGGGCGCGCCCTTCGAACGCGCTGACCATGCGCCGCACTGCTTCTCCGAACAGCACCTCGATAACCTTTTGCATCAACCGGGATTTGAATTCGAAATCGACAAAAAAGTCGATCCGGCAACCTTCCGGCACCTTTTCGAACACCCAGTGATTGTTCAGATAGCGAAACGGCCCTTCGGCATAGGTGACATTGATCCGGCGGGGCGGATCGAGCTCGACGCGCGACGTAAACCGCTCGCGAAACATTTTGAAGCCGATGATCAGATCGGCGACGACAAGATGCGGCTGGCGCTCCCGGATACGCGCGCCCAGACACCACGGCAGAAATTCGGGATAGCGCTCGATATCCGCGACCAGATCGAACAGCTGCTCCTGCGTGTAGGGGAGCACGCGCTGTTCGGCATGGGTCGGCATCAGAGGATGCTTTGGTCGGCGGCGAGCTGGGCTGCGCGAGCGGCTCGCAATTGCGCGAAATCCTCCCCCGCATGATAGGATGACCGGGTCAGCGGTGAGGCCGACACGAGCAAAAAGCCTTTGCCGAGCGCCGATCGTTTGTAGCCGGCAAACTCTTCGGGCGTGACAAAACGCGCAATCGCGTGATGTTTTAGGGTCGGCTGTAGATATTGGCCGATCGTCAGGAAATCGACCGCTGCCGAGCGCAGATCGTCCATGACCTGCAACACCTCAGTCCTGTCCTCGCCGAGCCCGACCATGATCCCCGATTTCGTGAACAGAGCCTGATCAAGCCGCTTGGACTGATCGAGCAGACGCAGCGAATGGAAATATCGCGCACCTGGTCTTACCTCGGCGTAAAGGCGCGGCACGGTTTCGAGATTGTGGTTAAAAATATCGGGCCGGGCGGCGATGACGGTTTCGAGCGCCCCGTCCTTGCGCAGGAAATCGGGGGTCAGCACTTCGATCGTCGTGGCGGGCGCTGCGGCGCGGATCGCCGCGATCGTCAGCGCGAACTGCCCTGCACCACCGTCATCGAGATCGTCGCGATCGACCGAGGTGACAACCACGTGCGACAGCCCCAACGCTGCAACCGCCTCGGCGACACGCTGCGGTTCGTGCGGGTCAAGACGATCCGGACGGCCAGTCGCGACGTTGCAAAAGGTGCAAGCGCGCGTGCACACCCGTCCAAGGATCATCACGGTCGCGTGCTTTTCCTTCCAGCACTCGCCGATATTTGGGCAGCCTGCCTCCTCGCACACGGTGTTGAGGCGCAATTCGCGCATCAGCCGATGCGTTGCGCGGTACTCGGGCGAGCCGGGCGCCTTGACCCGCAGCCAATCGGGTTTGCGCAGAATCGGGCTGTCTGGTCGATGAGCCTTTTCCGGATGTCGCGGGGCTGCCGCCCCCTTTATGCCGCTGTCGCCGCCTTGCCCGGTGGACCTGTAGCCCGCGGGCTCAACCCGCGGGTTGGCCCGGACATCCACGGGAGCTGCTTGAGATGCGTGCCCTGAATGCGTGGATGGCCGGGTCGAGCCCGGCCATGACGAACGAAGATCAGACATACCAGACCGTGTTGCGTGTCAGGCTAGAAGTGGATGGCGCGTCCGTAAGCGTCAAGCACGGCCTCGTGCATCGTTTCCGAGATGGTCGGGTGCGGAAAGATCGTGCGAATGAGATCGGCCTCGGTCGTCTCCAGGGTCTTGGCGATCGTGTAACCCTGAATCAGCTCGGTGACCTCGGCGCCGATCATATGAGCGCCCAACAGCTCGCCGGTCTTGCTATCGAATACAGTCTTGACCATGCCCTCGGGTTCGCCAAGGGCAATTGCCTTGCCGTTGCCGATAAACGGGAAATGCCCAACCCTGACATCGTAGCCGGCGTCGCGGGCGCCCCTTTCAGTCAGCCCGACGCTCGCGACCTGCGGCCGGCAATAGGTGCAGGCCGGAATGTTATGGATGTCGAGCGGATGCACGTCGTTGACACCGGCGATGTGCTCGACGCAGATGATCCCTTCATGGCTCGCCTTGTGCGCGAGCCATGGTGGGCCGACCAGATCGCCGATCGCGTAGATTCCGGGCTCACCGGTCCGCAGCCATTCATCGACGACGACATGGGTGCGCTCGACTTTCACTGCGGTGTTTTCGAGGCCGATCTCCTCGACATTGCCGACGATCCCGACCGCGAGAATGACCTTTTCGACCGCAATCTCGCTCGCCTTATCACCGGCTTCGATATGTGCGGTGACTTGGTCGCCGGTGCGCTCCAGGGCTTTTACGGTTGCTCCGGTATGGATTTTAATTCCCTGCTTCTCGAAAGATTTGCGGGCAAAGGCCGAGATTTCCTCGTCCTCCACCGGCAAAACCCGATCGAGGACTTCGACGACTGTGACCTCGGCCCCCATGTCGCGATAAAAGCTGGCGAATTCGATGCCGATCGCGCCCGAGCCGACAACCAGCAGCGATTTCGGGATGGCTGAGGGAACCATCGCTTCCTTGTAGGTCCACACCTGCTGGCCATCGGGTTCGAGGCCCGGTAACGAGCGCGCCCGCGCGCCGGTCGCCAAAATGATATGCGGCGCTGCCAGTTCGGTGACCGGCTTGCTGTTCTTTGCGACCGCGAGACGGTTTTTGCCTGCCAAGCGGCCATGTCCGTCGAAAACCTGGACCTTGTTCTTTCTGAGAAGATAAGCGACGCCGTTCGACAATTGCTTGGCGACGGCGCGCGAGCGCGCGACTACCTTGCCCGCGTCATAGCGAATGTCGGTCGCCGAAAACCCGAATTGATCGAGGTGATGCAGGATGTGAGAGATCTCCGCACTGCGCAGCAGCGCCTTTGTTGGGATGCAGCCCCAATTCAGGCAGATGCCGCCCAAATGCTCGCGTTCGACGAGTGCCGTCTTCAAGCCGAGCTGGGCAGCGCGGATCGCGGCGACATAGCCGCCGGGCCCACCTCCGAGCACGATCAGGTCATAGGAAGTCTCTGGCATCGCGCCTCTACAGGTTGCCTCCGTGACAGATGCCGTTATCCCGTGCGCCTTCAGCCCCGATCCCGGCCTTCGCCGGGACAGGCTTGCTTGTCCCGTGGGAGAAGCGGGGACCCAGAGCTTGCCCCTGGCATGAACAGGGGGCAGCCGGAGAGGCGGCGGGGCTCTGGGTTCCCGCTTTCGCGGGAACGACAAATAGCTTAGCAACGGCTTTGCCGACCGCAAATCGGCCGGTTGGAATCACAGCAGCATCGTCAGCGGGTCTTCAACAAGCTTTTTGAACGCGGCGAGAAATTGGGCGCCGACCGCACCGTCGACGACACGGTGATCGCAGGACAAGGTGCAGCTCATTACGGTCGCCACCGCCAGCACGCCGTTTTTGACGACCGGACGCTGTTCGCCGGCGCCGACCGCGAGGATGCCGCCGTGCGGTGGATTGATTACCGCAGCAAACTCGCGGACCCCGAACATGCCGAGATTGGAAATCGAAAACGTTCCACCCTGAAACTCTTCAAGCTTCAATTTGCCGGCGCGGGCGCGGGCGGCAAGATCCTTGGTCTCGTTAGCGATCATCGCCAGACCCTTGCGATCGGCCTGCTTGACGATCGGAGTGATCAACCCGTCATCGAGCGCCACGGCGACAGCGATGTCGACCGTATCCCATTGCAAGATCGCCTCGTCGCTCCATGAGGCGTTGGCTGCCGGCACCTGGCGCAATGCGAGGGCGGTCGCCCGGATCACAAAATCGTTGACCGAAATTCGATACGCCTCCGATCTGCTGTTCAATTCGGCGCGGATCTTCAGCAACTCGTCGATTTCGCAATCGATCGTCAGATAGAAATGCGGAACTGTCTGTTTCGCTTCGGTCAGCCGCCGGGCGATGACCCGGCGCATCGCGTTGAGCGGGCGCTCGATGTAAGGCGGGTTGCCGGCGAGCGCCAGCACGTGCTCCTTTGACGAGAGAGTCGGCGATGTCGGGGTCAGCGCTGGCGCGGCCGGTATCGATGGCGCAACAGCCGCTGCTCGCGGCGGGCTTGGGGCGGCGGCAGGCTGGCGCGCCGCCAAGATTGCCGCTTCGATGTCGGATTTAACGATCCGCCCTTGCGGGCCGGAACCGGTAATGGCCGCGAGATCGAGACCCGCCTGCTGCGCCATGCGCCTCGCCAGCGGGCTTGTGAAAATCCGCCGATCATGCCCATTTCCTCTAGTCCGCGGCGCCGCTGCCGAGGGGTCCGGTGGCGAGGCGGTCGAGCTTAATGGCGCGCTCGTCGCCGTGGCAGTCGCAACGGCAGTGGCTGCTGCGCTCGGCGCGGGTGAAGCAACATTCGCAAGCGCCGAACTATCCTCGCCCTCGCCGAGCAGCAATGCGATCGGCTGGTTGACCTTGACGCCCTGCGTTCCCTCTGGAACGAGAATCTTGCCGACCCGACCATCGTCGACGGCTTCGACCTCCATCGTCGCCTTATCGGTTTCGATTTCGGCGAGCACATCGCCCGAATGGACCTCATCGCCCTCGCGCTTGAGCCATTTGGCGAGATTGCCCTCGGTCATTGTCGGCGACAGCGCCGGCATCAGCACTTCGATTGGCATCTTCACTTCCTCAGGGCCAAGAACCCGAAAGGCTGTTGCCCGCCGCCGTTTGGTTCAACCCGTCATCCCGACGAAGGTCGGGATCAATGGCAGCAATGGTTACCGGCTTTCGCCGGTATGATGATGAGCTGATTCCGGATATTGGGGCCAAGGAACCTCTCGTCCTTGGCTTTAGCGATAGCAGACTTCGCGAGCGGCGGCGACGATGTCTTCGACCTGCGGCACCGCCAGACGCTCGAGATTGGCCGCATAAGGCAAGGGCACGTCTTTGCCGGTGACCCGCTTGACCGGCGCATCGAGCCAATCAAAGCATTCCTCGAACATCAGTGCCGCAATCTCGGCGCCGATGCCGGCAAAGGGCCAACCCTCCTCGACCGCTACGATGCGATTCGTCTTTTGGACCGAGGCTGCGATGGTCGCGGCATCAAAGGGCCGCAATGTGCGCAAATCGATGACTTCGGCGGAAATCCCGGCGCTTTCGAGCTCCTCGGCGGCCTGCAGAGCGAGTTTGACCATCCGCGAAAAGGCGGTGATCGTCACCTGCTCGCCGGGTCGGGCAATGCGTGCTTTGCCGATCGGCACAAGAAATTCGGGATCCTCCGGCACCGCAAAGCTTTCGCCGTAAACCAGCTCGTGTTCAAGAAAGACGACCGGGTTCGGGTCGCGGATCGCCGATTTGAGCAATCCCTTGTGATCAGCGCCAGTGAACGGGGCCACCACCTTCAGCCCGGGGCAATGCGCGTACCAACTCGCATAACATTGCGAATGCTGTGCCGCGACGCGAGCGGCGATGCCATTCGGACCGCGGAACACGATCGGGCAGCTCATCTGCCCACCCGACATGTAATGCGTCTTCGAGGCGGAGTTGATGATCTGGTCGATCGCCTGCATCGCGAAGTTAAACGTCATGAACTCGACGATCGGCCGCAATCCGGCAAAGCCGGCACCGACACCGAGGCCAGCAAACCCCTGTTCGGTAATCGGCGTGTCGACGACCCGTCGGGTGCCAAATTCCTGAAGCAGGCCCTGACTGACCTTGTAGGCCCCCTGATATTCCGCGACTTCTTCGCCAATCAAAAAGACCCGTTCGTCACGGCGCATCTCTTCGGCGATCGCATCACGCAGCGCTTCCCGCACCGTGATTGTGCGGGTAACGCCGGTGTACTCCGCCTCTTCTGCCGCAGCGCGGCGGGATGCTCTCGGTGTTTCGGGTGCGACCGGTTGCGGCGCGCGGGCGCGCGGCGTGTCGGCTGTCGTCGGCTGTTGACGCCCATTTGCAGGGGCGATCGACGCCGCATCGGCACCGACATCCTCGCCATTACCTGTGATGACCGCGATCGGCGTATTGACCGCAACGTGATCGGTGCCTTCCGGGATCACGATCTTGGCGAGAACACCCTCATCGACCGCCTCGACTTCCATCGTCGCCTTGTCGGTTTCGATTTCGGCGAGCACATCGCCCGAGTGAACCGCGTCGCCTTCGCTCTTGAGCCAGCGAGCGATCTTGCCCTCGGTCATCGTCGGCGACAGCGCCGGCATCAGCACTTCGGTAGCCATGGCCTATCGCAATCCCCCGCGATCCGAGTTCCTGCCCGACAGCCCGACGATTTCGGCCATCGGGCCGGTATTTCCTCAATAATGTAGGCAGGACCGGCTCAGGCGTCGACCAGGACATCGGTCCACAATTCGTCCGGTGCGGGCTCGGGACTGTCCTGGGCAAATTGTGCCGCCTCGGCGACGCGGCGGCGAACTTCGGCCTCGATATCCTTCAGCATCGCCTCATCGGTTCCGCCCTCGAGCAAGCGCTGGCGCGCCTGCTCGATCGGATCGTGCTCGGTGCGCATCCGATCGACCTCGTCACGGGTGCGGTATTTCGCCGGATCCGACATCGAATGGCCGCGATAGCGATAGGTCAGCATTTCGAGGATCAGCGGCCCCTGACCGGAGCGCGCATGCTCGGCCGCGGCGAGCCCCGCCTCATGCACGGCCAGCACATTCATGCCGTCGACCTGCTCCCCCGGGATGCCATAGGCCATGCCCCGGTGAAACAGATCGGTGCGCGCCGAGGCGCGATCGATCGATGTCCCCATGCCATAGCGATTATTTTCGATGACATAGACGACTGGCAGCTTCCACAATGCCGCCATGTTGAAGCTTTCATAGACTTGGCCCTGGTTGATCGCGCCATCGCCGAGATAGGTCGCCGAGATCAGCCCGTTGTCGCGGTAGCGATGGGCAAAAGCGAGGCCGGTGCCGATCGGCACCTGGGCGCCGACAATGCCGTGCCCGCCAAAAAAATTCTTTTCGCGGCTGAACATGTGCATCGAGCCGCCCTTGCCGTGCGAATAGCCGGTGCGGCGCCCGGTCAATTCGGACATGACCCCTTTCGGGTCCATGCCGCAGGCCAGCATATGGCCGTGATCGCGATACGACGTCACGACCGTATCGCCTTCCTTCAGCGCCGCCTGCATGCCGACGACGACAGCCTCCTGCCCGATATAGAGATGGCAGAAACCGCCGATCAGCCCCATTCCGTACATCTGTCCGGCGCGCTCCTCAAACCGCCGGATCAGCAGCATGTCGCGATAAAAGCCGAGCAATTCCTTTGGCGATGCATCGAGCTCGGCGACGCCGACCGGCCTGCCTTTGCGTGTTGTCGCCATTTCGCCTCCTCCCGGCGCGCGCCTATACTTGGCGCAAAATCGCACGGAGCATGCCGGCAGATCGCCGCCATTGCAACTGCGACCTGATCAACCGATTGGCGACAAAGCAGGAATTATCGCCGCGCAGCGTCATAACGCGCCGGCAACACACATGGTCAGTGCGGCGGTCCCTCGCGCATGATCACCACTTCGTTGGGTGCAACGAGGTTCAGGGTTGCGCGTACCCGCTCATCGAGCAAATCAAGATCGAGATGCTCGGGACTGAGATTGGAGACTTTTCGGTCGAGTGCTTTGCGCTGTTCTTGAAGAGCAACGAGACTAGCTTCTTGGGTCTGCAATTGTTGACTGAGGCGCCACCACGCCGAGAGACCACGGTCGCCAATAACGAGATTATACGCGAAATAACCGGTCAGCGCGACCCCCAGGACGGGACCGATCAAGGTCTGGGTTCCCCTTCTCAGCCTGCGAGACAAGATCATCGTGAAAATCGATCATTGGGGATGCGTCGCGTCAACTTTCTCATCCTGCGCTAGGTGCGGCGGGCGAAAACCGACCGGCCAGCGTAAACTGCGGTCTCGCCAAGCTGCTCTTCGATTCGGATCAGCTGGTTGTACTTGGCGAGCCGATCGGATCGCGACAGCGACCCGGTCTTGATCTGGCCGGCATTGGTCGCCACCGCGAGATCCGCAATCGTCGTGTCTTCGGTCTCGCCCGAACGATGCGAAAATACCGTACCCCATGCAGCACACTGCGCGATCTCGACCGCTTCGAGGGTTTCAGTCAAGGTCCCGATCTGGTTGACCTTGACCAGCAGCGCATTGGCAGCACCACGCGCAATGCCTTGGCGCAGCCGCTGCGGATTGGTCACAAAAACATCGTCGCCGACGAGCTGGATCTTTCCGCCGAGCTCGCGGGTCAACAATATCCAGCCGTCCCAATCGTCCTCGGCCATCCCATCTTCGATCGAGACGATCGGATAGCGTGCGACGAGGTCGCTCCAATAGGCGGCGAGCGCCTGATGATCGAGGGTTTTGCCGTTGAGATGATAGACGCTGTCGCGGTAGAACTCGCTCGCCGCAGGGTCGAGCGCCAACACGACATCATCGCCCGCGTGATAGCCCGCCGCTTCGATCGCCTGCATGATGAAACCGAGTGCCGCGTCGGCCGAGGCGAGATTTGGCGCAAACCCGCCCTCATCCCCGACATTTGTGTTGTGGCCGGCATCGGCGAGCTTGCGGCGCAAGGTGTGAAAGATCTCGGAGCCGGCTCGGATGGCCTCGGACACCGATCCGGCTCCGATCGGCATGATCATGAATTCTTGAATATCGATCGGGTTGTCGGCGTGTACGCCGCCGTTCAGGATGTTCATCATCGGCACCGGCAATGTGCGCGCGAACACGCCGCCGACATAGCGGTAGAGCGGTTGGCCGAGATCGGCGGCGGCAGCCTTCGCGGCCGCTAAACTGACACCGAGGATCGCGTTGGCGCCGAGCCGCGCCTTGTTTGAAGTGCCATCGAGCTTGATCAGGGTGCGATCGATCAGCAGCTGGTCGGCGGCCTCGAACCCGGAAAGCGCGTCGAAGATCTCGCCGTTGACGGCCTCAACCGCGTGACGCACACCGCGCCCGCCATAGCGGGGACCGCCGTCGCGCTTTTCGATTGCTTCATGCGTGCCGGTCGATGCACCCGAGGGCACCGCGGCGCGGCCGATCGTACCATCGTCAAGCGTCACCTCGACCTCGACGGTCGGATTGCCGCGGCTGTCGAGAATTTCGCGGGCGTGAATATCGGCGATCGCAGTCATCGAGGGCTCTCCGATAAACCCTCTCCCGAAGCGAGGAGAGGGGTTCTTTACGACATCGCGCTGCGCTACCCTGCCTTGGCGATCCGGTCAAACGCGATCAGCTGTTCGAGCAATCCCGGCAAGCTCTTTAGCGGGACCATGGTTTCACCCTCGCAAGGTGCGCGGTCGGGATCTTCGTGGGTCTCGATGAACACCGCGGCGATCCCAACCGCCACCGCGGCGCGCGCCATGACCGGGGCGAATTCGCGCTGGCCGCCCGAGCGATCGCCGAGGCCGCCCGGCTGAGCCACCGCGTGAGTCGCGTCGAACACGACCGGATAGCCGGTCCGCGCCATGATCGGCAACGCTCGCATGTCGACGACCAGAGTGTTATAGCCGAAACTCACACCGCGCTCGCACAACAGGATCTGCTGATTGCCGGTTGAGGCGACCTTGGCCGCGGCATGTTGGATGTCCCACGGCGCCAGGAACTGGCCCTTTTTTATGTTGATGGGTTTCCCGGTGGCGCCAGCGGCCAATAACAGATCGGTCTGGCGGCATAGGAACGCCGGGATCTGCAAGATGTCTACGACCTCCGCCACCGAGACGCACTGCTCGGGTGCATGGATGTCGGTCAACACCGGCAATCCGGTCCGTTCGCGCAGCTCGGCGAGGATCGGCAGCCCCGCTTTGAGGCCGATTCCACGCGCACCGGTAAGGGACGAGCGGTTCGCCTTGTCGAACGAGGTCTTGTAGATCAGCGGGATTTTGAGCTTAGCGGCAATCTCGGCCAAAGCCGCACTCATTTCCAGCGCATGCGCGCGTGATTCGAGCGTGTTCGGCCCGAGAATGAAGACGAGCGGTAAATTGTTGCCGATCGTGATCTGGCCGACGTGCACGTGGCGCGGAGAGGTCACAGTGCCGCCGATTCCAACCCGTCATCCCGGCGAAAGCCGGGATCCACTTTTCCGCCTACCCTCACTTCGGTGATTTGCATCGGCGTAAAACCCTATCTGACAATCCGAAAATTGCGCAGCGATGGATCCCGGCCTGCACCGGGATGACCAGGGAGGCGGATCACACCAGTCGCGACTGGTCGCGCGCGGCGCGGACAAACGAGATAAATAACGGGTGCGGCGCAAACGGTTTCGATTTGAGCTCGGGATGGAACTGGACGCCGATAAACCACGGATGATCCGGGATCTCGACGATTTCGGGCAAGACCCCGTCGGGCGACATACCGGAAAACCGCAGCCCCGCCGCTTCAAGCCGCTGCACATAACCGATATTGACCTCGTAGCGATGCCGGTGGCGCTCGCTGATCTGCCGCGTGCCATAGATCTCTGCGGCGCGACTGTCGGCGCTCAAGACCGCGGGATAAGCGCCGAGCCGCATCGTGCCGCCAAGATCGTCGGTGGAATTTCGTCGCTCGACGATTTGCCCCCGCGTCCATTCGGTCATTAGCCCGACCACCGGATGCCGGCATGGCCCGAATTCCGTCGAGCCCGCACCAGGCAGATTGGCGAGATCCCGCGCGGCCTCGATCACGGCCATGTGCATCCCAAAGCAAATGCCGAAATAAGGTACCCGACGCTCACGCGCAAAGCGTGCGGCTTTGATCATGCCATGCGTGCCGCGCACGCCAAATCCGCCTGGCACCAGGATGCCGTGGACGCCGTCAAGCTTGCGGACGGCTTCGGCTTCGGCCTCGAAGACCTCCGAATCGATCCAGTCGAGATCGACCCCGACATTGTTGGCAATGCCGCCATGGGTCATCGCTTCGGCCAGAGATTTGTAGCTGTCGGGCAAGTGGGTGTACTTGCCAATGACAGCGATCGTGACCCGGCCTTCGGGCGCGCGAATCAGTTCGACGATTTCGTGCCAGCAATCGAGATCGGGCTCCGGCGCATCGAGCTCGAAATGCGCGCACACCTCGCGATCAAAGCCTTCGGCATGATAGGCGGCCGGTACTGCATAGATCGTATCGATGTCGATCGCGGGGATGACTCGATTCTCTCGCAAATTGCAGAACAGCGCGATCTTTCGGCGGGCGGCGGGCGGGATCGGCCGATCGCATCGGCACAGCAGAATGTCGGGCTGAATCCCGAGCGCCAGCAATTCCTTAGTCGAATGCTGGGTCGGCTTGGTCTTCAATTCCGCGGCTGAGGGGATATAGGGCACCAAGGTCAGGTGCACAAACATTACCCGCTCGCGGCCGAGTTCATAGCCGAGTTGGCGAATCGCCTCGAGAAACGGCAGGCTCTCGATGTCGCCGACGGTGCCGCCGATCTCGCACAAGACGAAATCCTCGCCGTCGAGATCGGCCTGGATGAATTTCTTGATGGCGTCGGTCACGTGCGGAATGACCTGCACTGTCGCCCCAAGATACTCGCCGCGGCGCTCGCGGCTGATCACCGTCGAGTAGATCCGGCCGGTCGTGACCGAATCGCTGCGCCGCGAGGGCACCCCGACATAGCGTTCGTAATGGCCCAGGTCGAGGTCGGTCTCGGCGCCGTCGTCGGTGACATAGACCTCGCCGTGCTGATAGGGGCTCATCGTGCCCGGATCGACGTTGAGGTAGGGGTCGAGCTTGCGCAGGCGAACGCGGAACCCGCGCGCCTGCAGCAGCGCCCCGAGGGCGGCGGCCGAAAGACCCTTGCCGAGAGAGGAGACCACGCCGCCGGTAATAAAGATGAACCGCGTCATGGACTCCCACCCTACAGCATCAGGCTGTCGCAGTCATATGGTTAATAGCCCCTCATCGCACATGCATCGCATGCGCCACGCGCACCCGGTGGGTCGATCGTGCAATCGCACCCCAGGCTGAAATCTAATGGGCGAGCGGAACGCTGGGACCGGCTGGCGCAGGAGCAGCCGGTTTGGCCGGAGCCGCCGGTGTCGAGGGCGCCGTCGATGCCGGCGGAATGATCGGCGACGCCGGGGCGCCCTGGTCGATGATGGAAACGGGGGCGCGCGCGCGATTATGGACGACGACCAACAGCACACTCGTCGTCATAAAGGCTGCCGCCAAGATGGCTGTTGCCCGCGTCAATAGATTCGCGGTCGAGCGGCCGGTCATAAAGCCCGACATACCGCCGCCGCCGATGCCCAGTGCCCCGCCTTCGCTTTTTTGCAACAGCACGACGCCGATCAAGGCAAGGGCCACCATGATATGAACGACGAGCAGGATCAGGATCATACGCGATATTTAACCATTCGGGGGCGCTCTGACCAGCCTCCCCGAGCCCTAAAGACACGGCAGCAACCGATTCGGCACGTCTCCCGTATCGGGCGGGGCGGGCACGCCTTGGTTCAGGCCGTGGGGCTGACGCGAGACGGGCGCGCCGGCGCCGCAGCCATCCTGGACGCGATCTCGGCGGGTTTGGTCCAGGCGAGATATTCGGCGGCGTATTCGGGTGGCAAGATCTCGACCATTGATTCGTTTTCGAGCCACACCTCGATCACACGGAACGGGCCGCGGTTGCAGTTGAAGCAATGCCAGTCCTCGCGTTTGGCGATCTTTGCGACAGTGTCGGCATCGGTCGTGACGCTGAGCGCGAAATGGGTCGGGCCAAAGCCGCGCGCCTCTTTTTTGACAAACGTCCCGCCATTGTCATCACCCGGCCGCAATTCGGTCCCAGCCGGATAAACCTCGACACCCGAGCCGAGGTCGTCGAGCTGCAAGGCAAAAAAGCTGCCCGGATTGGGCGGAAACGGCACCGCCTTACCGCCCATCAATTCGGCCAAGACCTCGGCCACATGCTTTGGATCGCGCGCGGCGATCGACAGATGATGGATCATGGCGTCCTCTCGATCTTTCCCGGCTACGAATAGCACAGCGACTGTGCGATGTCGGCCTTGGTTCAAATATCGGGCGGCCCTCGCCGCTTTACAGCAATAATTCCGATGCAGTGAAGCCGGGTTCGAGGGTGAAGAGCTCTTGCGGCTGTGCGACGCCGCGCAAAGCGTAGCGACCGACTGAAACCAGTCGGCGCCGCGTCTCCGCATCAAGCGCGTCGGCGAAGGTTGCCGATAACAGCACGTCCTGCTCGACCGACCGGCTCATCGCCAGTATTCGGCTGACTTCGTTAACCGCCGGGCCGATGACCGTGAAGTCGAGACGGTCCTTGCTGCCGACATTGCCGTAAAACACGTCGCCGACATGCAGCGCGAGATAAACCTCGCTTGTCGGCAATCCCTGTTCGGCACGGAGTCGGTTCAGTTTGGCGGCATCCTTGCGGACCTGCACGGCGGCGGCGAGTGCCGCAAGGCAGGCCGGCCCGCGATCCTCGCCGGTAAAGATGGCCAAGGTCCCATCGCCGACGAGCTTCAGTACATCGCCGCCGTGCCGGTGCACCGCGGAAACGACGACATCGGCATAGTCATTGAGCAGCGGGATGATCTGCTCGGGTGGTGCCGTGTCGGAAATATGGGTGTAGCCGTGCAGATCGCTGTACCACAAAACCGCCCCGATCTTCTCGGCGACACCGCGCAGGATGCGCCCGCTCATGACACGCCGGCCCGGATCGCGGCCGAGATAAGTTTCCGCCAAAGTCCCGGCCATGCGCGCCAGCGCTGCCGATTTGACCGCGAGATTGAGAAACGGCGCGAGCCGCCGGATTGCGGTGACCGCGCTATCGGCAAAGCCCTTCGCCGAATCGGTGGCCCAGGACGAGTAGACGCAATCCATCTCGCCGATAACACCTTCGGCAGCAAAGCGTTGAACCAGCGCCAAATAATCGGTCATTCCCTCGTCGCGGGCCTGCATCACGGTGACAAACTCGGCCGGATCGCCAGCAAACAGGCGGCAACGCCATGCCTCCTCGCCCGTGCTCAGCAGGTGAAAAAACGCGCTGCGCCGCCAGTTCTCGGCCGCTTCGCCCTCATTGGTGCGGCCATAATCCACCGCCTCGGCAGCGTCCGGCTGGTCGGCGCGCCAGAGAAAGGCGCGGCCCTCATAAATCGGGTGCAGCGTGTCGAGAATGACGATGGCGCGCGCCAGCGGGATCCCCGCATCGCGGAGACGGCGGCAGAAGCCGGCCATCAGCTCGCTCTCGGTGCGGCCGATCAGTCCGGCTTTTGTTACCCAGGCCGCGATTTCCTCGAACGCCGACGGATTCATCTGCAAATTCCACCCTGACCCGGCTCGGTCTTTGCGCGGACGCTCATCGCAATTGCTCGGCGAATTTGGCGAAATCGATCACGACGCGGGAATGCGAACCGATCCCGATTTCCTTGTCGCCCGCGGCGGCGCGCACGGCGAATTCGATGCGCCGGCCGTCGACTTTTGTGACCTGCGCCTCGCCGGTGACCTGATGCCCGGCCGGGGTCGCCGCCAGATGGCGGACATTGACCGCGGTGCCGACGGCACTCTCGCCGGGGTCGAGAAAGCCGCGGATCGCGTTCAGCGCGGCGTTTTCCATGATCATGATCATGACCGGCGTCGCCAACACCGGCGGCAACGTCGCGTCTTTGAACCGATTGGCCAAATGCTCTGACTGGACGAGCAGCGTAAACGACCCCTTGGCCCCGAGCGGTATCGGCTTCATGCGGCGCTCCGCGAGCTATCGTCTCGGGCAAGCCGCAGTTTCCGCCCGAGTAGCGGCGCCTCCCTCATTCGTCTTGGCCGGTGGGCCTTTAGCCGCGGGCCTGACCCGCGGGTCAGGCCCGGCCATCTACGAGAAGTCGTAGAAATCGTGCGGCTAGCTCGTGGATGCCCGGACCAGGTCCGGGCAAGACGAGACCGGGTAGCACAGCGATTATGGCTCAATCTGAGTGGGAAATGCCTCAAAGCGTGCGTTTGTCCAGTCATTTGCGACACCTCACCAAAGGCCGCGCCAACGCGCCTAGTCTCGCTCGTATAAAGATCGTTCCTGAAAATTAGCCAGTCCGTGCGTCTCCACCTATCTTGAGCGTCGCACGAACCTGCCAATGACCTGATTTCGTATCGAGTAGTGCAACTTCGGATGCTACCGCCGAGATTGGCAATTTCCCTTCGGAAGCCTCCTTAAGTTCGGCTGCGATGCGGTCGAGTTGGTCGTCTGCAAGTTGGTCGTCTGCAAGTTGGTTGGCTACTGTTAGATGGGGTACTATGCCAGGATACTTTCCGCCATACGGTGGCGTTTCCGGATAGAAATCCCAAATGGCGAATGTCAGTAGGCGGAATGGATTGTCGGGCTCCGGTGCAAAATATAAGACGCCGGGGAAACGTCGCGTCACTGCAAGAGAGAACTGGAATGGTTTAAAGAGCGCGAAACAACGGCTCAGGTTATCGAAGTCGGTTTGTGTAATTTCATCGGGTAGTTTAAACGGATACAACAACCCTACATGTGCAGGACAACCATGTGCTGCTGAGGGATCATACTTGTCGCGGAAGGATTTCACGACGACTTCGGCCTCAGGCACCAAAACAAGAAGCGCGGATTCAACCGCCAACATTACTTAATTCCTCTTACCCGAGACTTGTAGATCGATCTTGTGCCGGAAATATCACGTGCGACTGCCCGAAAGCTGCGCGACCCATTACGGGCGACTTGGGCGGCCATCATAGTCGTGTTTTGACGACTGGGTCTGGTCGAGAATCATAAAATGCGCGTGCGTTGGCCGCATTGCGAGGCCATTGACCGGCAACAGATCCTGCGGGCAGGCGGAAAACGCGAGGACGCAATCGATTTCGGCGCGCAAAGCGATGTGGCTGCCGGGGGTGCTGACCGGCGGCCTCACCTCGACCCGGTTGCCGTCGATGACCGGAATGTTCATGAAAAGATTGAGCGGCGCCGGCACCTCGGGCGGTGCCAAGCCGAGCTCGGCGAGCGCCGCAGCGAGGTTATCCGTGCAGTTGTCGTGGTAGCCCTCACACCCGAGAAGCTCATAGCGCCAGCGGTCGCAGGCCGCGAACAAGGTGTCATGGATGCCGCCGGAGGTGTCTTCGAGGACGGTCAGGATCGGCCGGCGCCTGTTGGTGACGAGCGTGTCGCCGATAGCCGGCATGATATGCCCCAGTGCCACGCGACTGTGCTCCATCGACATGAATTCCCGCAGGTCCGCGGCATTAAACGCCCAGGTATCGACCACCTGCTGACCGGTTGTGTTGATGACTTTGACGGTCTCGCCCCGATTGAGACGAGTGCTCTTTCCCTTGCGCGCCGGAATCTCGATCATGACGCCTCTGCGACCTTTGCTGGCAGGCCCGAATATAGCGGGAAGCCGGCTTCGGTACGTTCTATCTGTTGCCGGACGGCACCTCGATCGGTGCGCAATTCGATCGGCCGGACATCAGGCAGTCTTCGAGGTTTGATTCATTACGCAATGCGTGCACCAGATAGACCGCGGCTATGACCAGCAGCGCCACAATCAATAGCCCGATTAGAGCGCGCGACCGCGATGCGTCATGATTGGGCTCGTCGGGGAGCTCGGCCAACAGCATCTCCAGTCCAACAAAACCACCCGGCTGCAACCCTTTGCCCCGGATTGGATGTTATAAGCGACGGTCCGGGCGTACGTTTCCTCCTGAACCCCGCTTGTCAAGCGACTCAGCCCTGGGGAGAGCAGGTTATAATGCGCCGCCCGGACACCGTTGCTGACTGGCAACTGATTGACTCACAAGGGATACCGCGATGACCGAACCGCACTCGCTGACCGCCCGCGAGGCCGCCCGGCAGATCGCCGAAGAACGACTGACCGCCGAGGTGCTCGTCGCGTCCTATCTCGAGCGGATTGCCGCGCGCGAAAGCGTTATCGGCGCCTGGCAATATCTCGACCGCGACCAGACGCTCGCTGCGGCCCGGCAGCGCGACAGCGAAGCCCCGCGCGGGCCGCTGCACGGGATTCCGATCGCGGTCAAGGATCTGATCGATACGTTCGACATGCCGACCACCTATGGGTCGCCGATCTACCGCAATCACCGGCCAGCGGCCGACGCCTCCTGCGTCGCCCTCGCTCGGGCGGCCGGAGCAATCGTGTTCGGCAAGACGGTAACCACCGAATTCGCGACCTTCACCCCAGGCAAGACCGCAAACCCGCACAACCCCGCTCATACGCCCGGCGGTTCATCGAGCGGCTCAGCCGCGGCAGTGGCCGACGGCATGGTGCCGCTCGCCTTTGGAACGCAAACCGCCGGATCAGTGATCCGCCCGGCCTCGTTCTGCGGCTGCGTTGGTTACAAGCCCAGTTTCGGGCTGATCAATCGCACCGGCATCAAGCCGCTCTCCGACACTCTCGATACGGTCGGCGTCTACGGCCGCAATGTCGAGGATGCCGCCTTTTTTGCCGGCGTCCTGACCGAACGGCCGGCCTTGCGTCATCTCTCGGTGGCCAAAGCAGCACCGCACTTCGGCCTCTACCGCACGCCGATGTGGGATGAAGCCGAGCCCGCGACAACCGCAGCGCTCGATGCCGCACGCACTGCACTCGAACGCGCCGGCGCCACGGTCGAGGAGCTGTCGGTTATACCGGAGCATCATGGTCTGACCGAGGCGCAGGACAAGATCATGGGTTTTGAAATCTGCCGCGCGCTCGCCGATGAGCGCATCCGGCACAGCGCCGAACTCTCGCCGCGACTGGCCCAGTTGCTCGATGCCGGGATGGCGGTCGGTGCTGCGGAGTACGATGCAGCGCGCTCCCTGGCCGATGCCGCGCGCGCCGGACTCGGCAGCTTCTTCGGTGGCTGCGATGGTATTCTTACACCGGCCGCGCCCGGCGAAGCGCCTCAGGGCCTCGGCTATACTGGGAACCCTGTGTTCAACCGCATGTGGACCTTGCTCGGCACGCCTTGCGTCGCGGTCGCGGCACTCTGGGGGGTCAGCGGTCTGCCGACCGCGGTGCAGCTCGTTGGTCGCATCGGGGACGATGCCCGGCTGTTGGCCTGCGCTGCGTTCCTCGAGCGCGCGCTTGCCGCATGACCCGAAAAGGGACGGCGCTGCTGGTTCTGGTCTCGTCTGGGCTGGCTGGCTGCTCGGCGCTCGCCCCCTACCCGACCTATCCGCAACAACCCGTGTCCGGCGGCAAGGATGCGGGTCCGCGGGTAGCGATCTGTTATGACGCGCTCGCCAGTTCGCGTACAACCGTGCAAAGGGCAGCGCAGGACGAATGCGGGCCGGGTACTCTTGCCAACCGCATCGATACCGACTGGAAGCTCGATTACTGTCCGCTCCTGCTACCCGCGCGAGCGACTTTCGTCTGCCAACCAAAGAAATAATGTAGAGCTAGGGTCTGTTGAGATTTGGGATTCCCCAAGCTCGAGATTGTGCTTCAAGCCTGGGATGGAGCGATATGTGCTGACCGACGCCCAGTGGGTGAAGATGGAACCGCATTGCCTGGGGAAGAAATCCGACCCCGGTCGCAGTGGCGCGGACAACCGGCGCTTTGTCGAAGCGGTGCTGTGGATCGCGCGGGCGGGGAGCCCCTGGCGCGACCCGCCGCCACTGTTCGGCCCTTGGAACACCGTCTTCAAGCGCTCTTGAGACTGGGTTAAAGCCGGTGTTTTCAAACGGCTTTTTGATGCCGTTTTGGATGAGCCGGACATGGAGTACGCGATGGTCGACGCCACCATCGTCCAGGTCCACCGTCACGGACAAGGCGCAAAAGGGGGGGCTCAGAGCCAAGCCATCGGCCGCTCCAAAGGTGGCGTGACGACCAAAATCCTGGCTCTCACCGACGCGCTGGGCAACCTTGTCCGCTTTTGCTGCTGCCGGGACAGCGCTTTGATAGGGTTGGCGTCCCATCGTTCGTCGCGGGGATCGAGTTCGCCGCGTTGATCGCCGACAAGGCCTTTGACAGCAACGACATCATCACCGCGCGCAACCAGCGCGGCGCCAAGATCGTGATTTCTCAGCATCCTCGCCGCACCGCGCCGCTCCAGATCGACACCGAGATGTAATAGCAGCCGCAGCCAGATCCACTCGGATAGAAATCACAATCACGACGATCGGAACATGATTTGAGAAAGCGCAGAGCGCGCTGAGCTCAACGAGGAACGCTCTTTCACCCGAAACTCACCTTTTCATCGAGGAGAAACCAAACTATGTCCACGAAGAGGGTTTTCACCAGCGAAGCCGGCGCACCGGTCGCCGACAACGCCAACATCTTGACCGCCGGTCCGCGCGGTCCGGCACTGCTGCAGGACATTTGGCTGATCGAGAAGCTGGCTCATTTCAACCGCGAAGTGATCTCCGAGCACCGCGTGTACGCCAAGGCTGGGGCGCCTACGGCACCTTCACCGTGACACAGGACATCACGCGCTTTATGGAGGTGAAGATCTTTTCCGAAATCGGCAAACAGACGCCTGTGTTTGTCCGCTTCTCGACGGTCGCCGGTGAGCGCGGCGCCGCCGACGCCGAGCGTGACATTCGCGGCTTTGCGCTCAAGTTCTATACCGAGGAGGGCAACTGGGACCTGGTCGGCAACAATACGCCGGTGTTTTTCTTCCGCGACCCGCGCATCGGATGCGCAGCGCCGACAATAACTGGGATTTCTGGACATTGCTGCCGGAAGCGCCGCACCAGGTCACGATCGTCATGTCGGACCGCGGCATCCCGAAGAGCTTCCACTATATGCACGGATTTGGCAGCCAACACCTACTCGATGATCAACGCCGCCAATGAGCGGGTATGGGTAAAATTCCATTTCCGGACGCAGCAGGATATCCAGGACCTGACTGACGCCGAGGCCGAGGCGCTCGTGGCAAAAGACCGCGAAAGCCACGGCCGCGACCTTTTCAATGCCATCGAGTCCGGCGATTTCCCGCGCTGGACCCTCCTACATCCAGGTCATGACGGAGGCCCAGGCGAAGACGCACCGGCACAACCCGTTCGACCTGACCAAGGTCTGGCCGAAGGCTGAGTATCGCTGATTGTCGGCGTAATGGAGCTCAATCGCTGGCCGGACAACTATTTCGCCGAAGTCGAGCAGGCGGCGTTCGGGCCGCCGAACGTCGTTCCCGGCATCAGCTTTTCTCCGGACCGGATGCTGCAGGCGCGCCTGTTTTCGTATAACGATGTGGTTCGTTACCGCCTTGGCGTCAACTTCTACCAGATCCCAGTCAACGCGCCGAAATGCCCGTTCATGAGTTATCACCGGGACGGCAAGATGCGGGTCGACGGCAATCTCGGCGGCACCATCAGTTTCAACCCGAACAACGCCGGGCTGTGGGACAATCAGCCCGATTTCGCCGAGCCGCCGCTGCCGATCGAGGGTGAAGCGGTGCACTATGACCATCACGCCGACAACGATCATTGGGAGCAGCCGGGCAATCTATTCCGGCTGATGACGCCGGCGCAGCAGCAGGTTCTGTTCGAAAACACCGCCGGCGCGATGGGGGATGCGCGCTGTACATCAAAGAGCGCCACGTCACCAATTGTCTGCGTGCCGATCCGGTCTACGTCGCCCGCGCCCTCGGGCTCAAGCCGCCCCTCGCCGCCGAATAAGCGGCACCGAGACCGAGCGAGGAAGAACTTCTCGGACCTGATGCAGCAGGAGCTGTTGGCGCTCGCCATCGCTCTCGAGGAGGAGGAAGACAGCCGCACTTATAGCGATCTCGGAGGCGATGCACGAGACCTATCCCAGAACGGCGCGGATGTTCGCCGCGATGGGAGGAGGACGGCCACCGCCATCGCCTCCTCGACCTCTACCGCGAGAAGTTCGGCGACCACATCCCGCTGATCTATCAGCAGGACGTGAAGGGTTTCATCGAGCGCAAGTCGCTGTGGCTCGCACGGCCCCTCGGGCTCGAAAAAGTGCGTGCACAAGCGGAGCTGATGGAGGCGGAGAGCAAGCGCTTCTACCTGGAGGCGGAGCGGCACTCGACCGATGCCGCGATCCGCCAGCTCCTCGGCGACCTCGCGGCGGAAGAGCGCTGCCATGAAGCCCGGGCAGAGGAGCTCGAGGCGCAATACGTGCTGGCCGAGGTCGAGAAGGAAAGGGCCAATCCGAGCGGCGGCTCTTCCTTTGCAGATCGTGCAGCCCGGTCCCGCCGGGTCGATGGACGGTTCGGTCTCGATCTTGGCGCCGCTTTTTGCTGCCGCCTTCGTGGAGACGCAGCCAACCTTTCTTGTTGGCCTCGCGGCCGCGATCGGCGCCGGGATTTTGATGGGGTTCGCCGAAGCATTGTCCGACAACGGCTCGTTGACCGGACGCGGCAGCTCTTGGGCCCGCGGCCTCGTCTGCGGCGCGATGACCGCGCTCGGCGGGCTCGGGCACGCCTTGCCGTTTCTGGTGCCCTCCTTTACGGTCGCGATCACGACCGCCGCCGCGGTCGTGATCGTGGAACTCGCGGTGATCTCGTGGGTCCGCAACCGCTCCATGGACACGCCGCTGCTGTTGGCGGCGTTTCAGGTCGGCGGCGGCTTGCTCGTCTTCGCGACTGGCGTCGCGATCGGCAGCGGATAAGGGGGCGCCTTGGCGAAAGCCTTCGGCGTGATCTCATCGGCGGAAGCCGGCCGCGGTGCCGGCCCTTTCCCACAGAGGGAGGACAGAAGTGTCCGGCACGATGACCCTTCTGCAACTCGGCGGCTATGTCGGGCTTCTCCTCTGGGGCACGCACATGGTCACCACGGGCGCCGAGCGCGGTTTTGGCGCAGAGCTGCGCCTGTGGCTCGGCCGCACGCTCTCGCGGCCCGGGCGACGGATGCGGTTCTATGCGATGCTGGCCGGTCTCGCGGTGACCGCGGTATTGCAAAGCAGCACCGCCACCGGGCTGATGGTGACGTCGTTTACCGCAAGGGGCGGGATCGCTCTGGCGCCGGCGCTCGCCGTCATGCTCGGCGCCAACCTCGGTAGCACCCTGATCACCCAGATCATGGCTTTCAATATTGCAGCACTAGCGCCGGTCCTCGTACTGATCGGCGTCGTCCTGTTCCGGTCTTCCGATGACGACCGGAACAGAAATCTTGGGCGGGTCGGCATCGGCCTCGGGTTGATGCTGCTCGCCCTCGGGGCGCTGGTCCATACCTTGGAGCCGGTGGAGAACGCCTCCGCTCTGCGCACTGTGCTCGGCTTGTTGGACGGCGAGCCGGTATTGGCGGTGCTGATCGCCGCGGCATTGACCTGGGCGTGCCATTCGAGCGTCGCGGTCGTCCTCCTGATCGGCTCGTTGGCAGCCTCTGCTGTGGTCGCGCCGGCGGGTTCATTGGCGCTCGTGCTCGGCGCCAATCTCGGGAGTACCTTGCCGGCGCTCTTTGAAGCCGGCTCGCCCGTCGCGCGGCGGCTGCCGCTCGGCAATCTCCTGGTGCGCGCTGCCGGATGCATCGTCGCACTGCCGTTCCTGCCGGTGATCGCCGGGTTTTTGACGCAGATCGCGCCGGGACCGGCCCGGCTGGTGGTCAATTTCCACACAGCATTCAACCTGGCCCTTGCCGTGCTGTTCCTGCCGTTGACAGACTGGGTCGCAGCGCTGCTCGTCCGCCTTCTCCCGGATCCGCCCCGCCCGGCCGATCCGGCCAAGCCGGTTCACCTCGAACCGGCGGCCCTCGACAGCGCGAGCGTAGCGCTGGCGAACGCCACACGCGAGGCGCTGCGGATGGCCGACATGTTCGAGGGCATGCTGCGCGGCGCGATCGAAGTCTTCCGTTCAGGCGACCGGCGCCGCGCGGCTGACATCTCACGTACTGAGCGCATCATGGATCGGCTTGGTGCGGCGATCCGACGCTATCTTGCCGACATCGGCAACGAGCAGCCGCTCGACGATGAGGACGAGGGCGCGCGCGGGCAAGAGATTTTGTCGGCGGTGATCAATCTTGAGCATGCCGCCGATATCATCGCCAATAATTTGGTGGAGTTTGCGGCAAAGCGCACGCGACGCGGCGGCTTTGCCGCAGAAGAGCTCGACTTGATCACCGCGATGCACGCCGAGCTGGTCGAAAGCCTGCGACTCGGATTAAGCGTGTTTCTGCATGGCTCTGCGGCGCGAGCCGACGCGCGCCGGCTGGTGGCGCGCAAGCGGCAGTTGCGCCGCCTGGAGGCGGAAGCGGCGGCTTTGAGCTTGCGGACGCTGCAAGCAGGCGCGGACCGAACGAGCGTGGTCACCACTCGCGTCGACAACAGCGACTTCCTACGTATCGTCCGCGATTTGCGACGCGTTCATTCGCACATTGCGGCGCTCTCATACCCGATACTCGAACATGCCGGAGAAAGCAACAATCGCGATATAGAAGAAACGCCGGCGGCAGCCGCCGCTGATCGTCCGGCTCCGCTAGACCGGAGCGGAGGACCAATCGTCAACGAGGTTGAACAGGATGGCTGACAAGGCCTTTAGCGCGCCGGAGCGTGCGGCGGTTATGTCGGCGGCGCTTCAGATCGGCGGCGGCTTGCTTGTCTTCGCGATCGGGAGCGAATAAGGGAGCATCATGGATTACGAAGGCTTTTTCCAACGGCAGCTTGATGAGTTGCGGCGCGAGGGACGCTATCGCGTCTTTACCGATCTCGAACGCCGAGCCGGACATTTCCCGCGGGCAATGCACCATCGCGGCAACGACTGTCGCGAGGTGACGGTATGGTGCGCCAACGACTATCTCGGCATGGGCCAGCATCCCGAAGTGTTGGCGGCGATGCACGCGGCGATTGACCGCTGCGGCGCCGGCGCCGGCGGCACCCGCAACATCTCCGGTACCAACCATTACCATGTTCTGCTGGAGCGCGAGCTGGCCGATCTGCACGGCACCGAAGCCGCGCTGTTGTTCAATTCCGGCTACATGTCGAATTGGGCGACGTTGAGCACGCTTGCAGCGCGGCTGCCGGGCTGCGTCGTGCTGTCGGACGAATTGAACCACGCCTCGATGATCGAGGGCATCCGGCACAGCCGGGCGGCGAAGCTGACCTTCGCTCACAACGACCCCGCCGACCTCGACCGCAAGCTCGCCGCGCTCGATCCTGCTCTGCCGAAACTGGTCGCGTTCGAATCGGTCTATTCGATGGACGGCGACATCGCGCCGCTCGCCGAATTGTGCGATGTCGCCGAGGCGCACGGGGCGATGACCTATCTCGACGAGGTACATGCGGTCGGGCTCTATGGGCCGCACGGCGGCGGAATTGCCGAGCGCGACGATCTCAGCCGCCGGCTGACGGTCATCGAGGGCACCCTGGCGAAAGCCTTTGGCGTGATCGGCGGCTATATTGCCGGCTCGACGGCGCTCTGTGATTTCGTGCGCAGCTTCGCCTCCGGCTTCATCTTCACGACGGCGCTACCGCCGGCGGTGGCGGCGGCAGCCCTGGCCAGCATCCGTCACCTGAAGAACAGCTCCACCGAACGCCGCCAATTGCATGAGAATGTCAGGCTATTGCGCCGCCGGCTCGATGCCGCCCAAATCCCGCACCGCGGCAATCCGAGCCATATCGTGCCGGTCATGGTCGGCGACCCGGTATTGTGTCGACACATCAGCGATCGGCTGCTCAACGAGTTCGGCATCTATGTGCAGCCGATCAACTACCCGACCGTGCCGCGCGGCACCGAGCGGCTGCGCCTGACCCCCTCGCCGCTGCATAGCGAAAGGGACATCGATTATCTGGTGACGGCGCTGGCGACGATCTGGTCGGAACTCGATCTGCGGCGCGCCGCCTGACGACGACACCACGCGCAGCCGCTCCTCTAGTACTACAGTCGGGTTTCAATGTTAACCTCGGTATGAGAAGATGCCGAGGATGAGCCGAGAGGATGCGGCGCGCTGGGCGGCGGCACTTGAGGACGTGATGGAGCGGATCGGGGCGCGGTTTGGGCGGGTTGAGCCGCGCCGCCGAGCGCTGGCATACCTGCGCGGGCTCTTGTCGCCGATCGAGCGCAAGAACGGCTGGCCGTTGGCTGAAGCGGCGGGTGATCGCACACCTGACGGGATGCAGGATTTTCTCGCCCGGATGCATTGGGATGCCGATCTGGTGCGCGATGATCTGCGCGCCTCTGTCGTCGAACACTTGGGCGACACGCAGGCGGTATTG
>JAFAOB010000309.1 GCA_019238055.1 Alphaproteobacteria bacterium | reverse complement strand
CGGCGCTGAAGCGCGGCGGCAGGGCGTGGCCGATCACGTAGTTCGTACGCGTGCCGAGAATGATGATCAGATCGGCCTCGCGAAACGCATCGTTGCGCATCGTCAAATAAGCGTAGGGGTGGTCGTCGGGGACAACACCACGGCCTTGCGGAGTCGTATAGAACGGAATCCCCGCCTTTTCGACAAAGGCGCGCATCTCGTCCCAGGCGTGCGACCACAACACGCCGCTGCCCGAGACGATGATCGGCTGTCTGGCGCTGCCGATCGCATCGACGAGCGCGTTGAGCGCCCGGGGCTCGGCATAGGGGCGCGCTTTGATGATCGGCCGGCCGCAATAGCTCCAATCGACATCGGCCTCGTCGACGGTGGTGTAGAGTACGTCTCCCGGAAAATCGAGATAGACCGGGCCGGGCTTGCCGTTCAGCGCCTTCTGGAAGGCGAAGTTCACCTGTTGCGGCAGGCGCTTCAGATTGTGCACGCGGTCGGCGTATTTGACCCAGCCTTCAAAGGCCTTGACCTGGTCGATCTCCTGGAAGACCTGGCGGCCGAACTGGCTGATCGGGCTCGAACCGCCGAGTGCGATGACCGGGCAGCAATCGATCAGCGCATTGGCGAGCCCGGTGCCGAGATTGAGCGCCCCGGGGCCGCTCGCCCCTATGCATACGCCCGGCCCCTGGGTCACCCGCGAATAGGCCTGCGCCATATAGGCGGCACCCTGCTCATGGCGGGTGTCGATCAGGCGGATGCCTTCCTTGATGCACTCCGTCTCGACGTCGAGCATCGGCCCGCCCATGATGTAGAAGATGTCCTTCACCCCCTGCGCCTTCAGGCACCGGGCGAGGATCTCATTGCCGCTCAGTTCCGCCATATCGCGTTCCTCCTTGTGATCTCCGCAAGGCCAGAGCATGCACCCTCGGCTGTCGCTCTCTGGCAAGAGAGATTAATGAAGAATGCGGCTCCTTGGACCTGGAACGCAAGTTGCCCGGCGCTCGGGTGGTGACTCACTACTACCGACAGCACTTTGGATGCCGTAGCGGCAACGATACAAAGACGATCAGCCAGGCTCCCAGCCGCGGTCAGCCCGCCGGTGCAGAAAGGCCAGCCTTTCGAACAAATGCACATCCTCTTCATTTTTCAACAACGCGCCGTGCAAAGGCGGGATCAGTTTCGCCGGATCGCGGGTGCGCAGCGTCTCGGGCGAAATATCCTCGACCAGCAACAATTTGATCCAATCGAGCAATTCCGAGGTTGACGGCTTCTTTTTCAGACCCGGCACATCGCGAATGTCGAAAAAGATCGTCAGCGCCTCGTGCACCAATTCGTGCTTCAGATCGGGGAAGTGGACGTCGACGATCTTTTGCATCGTCTCGCGGTCGGGGAAGCGGATGTAATGAAAAAAGCAGCGCCGCAGAAAGGCGTCGGGCAGCTCTTTTTCATTATTTGAGGTGATGATCACAATCGGGCGGTGGCGGGCGCGGATCGTCTCGCGCGTTTCGTAGACGTAAAACTCCATCCGGTCGAGTTCGAGCAGCAGGTCGTTCGGAAATTCGATGTCGCCCTTGTCGATTTCGTCGATCAGCAGTACCGGCGCCTCGTCGGCGGTAAACGCCTCCCACAATTTGCCGGGGACAATGTAGTTGCGAATGTCGTGCACCCGCTCGTCGCCGAGCTGGCCGTCGCGCAGTCTTTTAACTGCGTCATATTCGTAAAGACCGTGCTGCGCTTTGGTGGTCGATTTGATGTGCCAAGTGATCAAATCTCTGCCGATGCCGCGGGCAATCTCATGGGCGAGGATGGTCTTGCCGGTGCCCGGCTCGCCTTTGACAAGCAGCGGACGTTCGAGCGCAATCGCGGCATTGACCGCGACTTGCAGATCGGCTGTCGCCACGTAACTGTCAGTGCCCTCGAAACGTCGCATGCGAGTCCGGTCCATGTGAGCCAGCGCAATCACATAACCCGTGGTGCAAATTGATGCCAGCCCGCGAGCGTCGGATCGCCCAACCGCTTGACATATGATCCGCCTATAGCACCTGAGCTCTGATGAGGAGTGATGCCGACCTCGTATGCCTTGATCCGATCGATCGTCCAGCCTTTGACGATCCGTTGCCATACGGCAGCACTCCCGGCGTGTTCCGGTTCGCGTGTGCAAATCTAATCGGATCAAGACTCTGTGGGATTGATTGACAGGTATAACACCCGCCCCCATACTCCATCGCTTTCCTGCCTGATGGCGAACGGTTGACGCCTGCTTCGCCGTGACGAGGAGAGTGGCGATGACGCGCGATCCCGGCGAGAAGCGCCGGTACCGAGAGCGGGTTCGCAGCGGCGGACCGGCAGGCCCCCGGCGACGACGATAACCCGAGCGTCCGACACTCGAATTGTTGACCTTTTTCGCAGGAGAAACCCGTGATTACACCTGTTATGCCGACCTACGGGCGGTGGGATGTCGCCGTTGATCATGGCGAAGGCTGCTGGCTCTATGCCGATGACGGCCGCAAATTTCTTGACTTCACCAGCGGCATCGCCGTCACCGGGCTCGGCCATTGTCACCCGCATCTCGTCGAGGCGCTGACCCGCCAAGCCGGCCGGCTGTGGCATAGCTCAAACCTGTTTCGCATTCCGGGCCAGGAGCGCTTAGCCGAGCGGCTCGTCGATAACAGCTTTGCCGACACCGTGTTTTTCGGCAATTCGGGGGCAGAGGCGTGCGAGTTGGCGCTGAAGGTGGCGCGCAAGTACCAGCACGACACCGGTCATCCCGAGCGGTATCGCATCATCGGCTGCGACGGCTCGTTTCACGGCCGGACCTTTGCCACGCTCGCCGCCGCGGGGAACGAGAAGTACCTTGAGGGGTTCGGCCCGCCGATGGACGGGTTCGACCATGTCGCTTTTGGCAATCTCAACGAGATGCGTGCCGCAATCGGCGGCGAGACCGCGGCGATCATGGTCGAGCCGGTGCAAGGTGAGGGCGGGGTGCGCCCGGGTTCGGATGAATACCTGCGCGGCCTGCGCGCGATCGCCGATGAATTCGGGCTGCTGTTGATCTTTGACGAGGTTCAGTGCGGCATGGGCCGCACCGGCAAATTGTTTGCCTATGAGTGGTCGGGTGTGACGCCCGACATCATGGCGATTGCCAAGGCCTTGGGCGGCGGCTTTCCGATCGGGGCTTGCCTGGCGACCGAGCGCGCCGCGATTGGGATGGTTCCTGGCACGCATGGCTCGACCTTTGGCGGCAACCCGCTGGCGGTGGCCGCCGGAAACGCCGTTCTCGATGTAATGTTGGAACCCGGCTTTTTTGATCACGTCAACGCAATGGCCAAGCTGCTTCGCGGCCGGCTCGAAGAATTGGTCAAATCCTATCCGAAATTGTTCGCCGAATTGCGCGGCTCGGGCCTGCTGCTCGGCATCCGCTGCATCGTGCCGGCCGGTGATGTGGTGACCCGGGCGCGCGAGAACGGGCTGTTGGCATTGACCGCGGGCGATAACGTGTTGCGGCTGTTGCCGCCGCTGATCGTCAGCGAGACCGAGATCGGGCAGGCGATGGATATCCTGCACAAGGTGGCGCGGGAATGGTCGGCGTAAGGCGGATCGCGACCGAGCCGGCCTCGGCCGAGGGCCGGCTCGTCCCCCGCCATTTTCTCGACATCGACCAGCTGGACAGCGGCGAGTTGCGCGGCATTCTGGAAGTCGCCGCCGGTTACAAGAACGGTCGGCGTGATCGGCCGCTCGCCGGCAAGACCCTGGCGATGATCTTTGAAAAGCCGTCGACCCGCACTCGCGTGTCGTTCGAGGTGGCCATGCGCCAGCTCGGCGGTGACACGATTTATCTCAATACCGTCGACAGCCAACTTGGCCGCGGCGAGACCGTCGCCGACACGGCGCGGGTGCTGTCGCGCTATGTCGATGCGATCATGATCCGCACCGATCTGCCGCAAAAGCTCGACGAGCTCGCGCTTTATGCGACGGTGCCGGTGATCAACGGGCTGACCCACGCCTCGCACCCGTGCCAGATCATGGCGGATGTGATGACGTTGCAGGAACGAAAGGGCTCGCTCTCCGGCAAAATCGTGGCGTGGAGCGGCGACGGCAACAACGTCGCAACGAGCTGGGTGCATGCGGCGGTGCGGTTTGGCTTTGTGCTGCGGCTTGCCTGCCCCGAGTCGCTGTCGCCAAGCCCGTCATTGCTCGACTGGGCGCGACGTGAAGGCGGTTGCGTAAGTCTGACGACCGATCCACGTAAAGCCGTTGCCGGCGCCGATTGCGTCGTCACCGATACCTGGGTCTCGATGGGCGACGAGGCGGGCGGGCGGCGCCACAATCTGCTTGCCCCCTATCGCGTTGATGAAGCGCTGATGGCAATGGCCAAGTCAGACGCCATATTCATGCACTGCCTGCCGGTCAAACGCGGCGAGGAAGTCACCGCCGGGGTTGTCGACGGACCGCAATCGGTGGTCTGGGACGAGGCCGAAAACCGGCTGCATGCGCAAAAGGGGATCTTGACCTGGTGCCTCGGCTGAGGCGCCGAGCGGCAAAGTTCGGCGCGCGCGGCGGCGCCCAAGAAAAGGATTTGTCGAGTTGATTTCACCAACTGCCCGCGTGCCCGACGATCTTGTCCAACCGTTCCGCATCGATCCGTTCGCGTTGCGCGGGCGGCTCGTTCGGCTCGGTCCGGCGCTCGACCATATTTTGTCGCAGCACGCCTATCCCGCGCCGGTCGCGGCAATGCTCGGCGAAGCCATCACGCTCGCGGTCGTGCTGGCCGGCGCGCTCAAATATGACGGCATCTTCACCCTGCAGACCAAGGGCGATGGACCGATCCGGCTGATGGTGGCCGACGTGTCGACCGATGGCGCCGTGCGCGGCTATGCCCAATACGATCAGAAAAAGCTCGATATGGTGATGAGGACGGCGGGAGACGCCGGGGTCGAGCTCTCGGTGCCGGGGCTGCTCGGCGGCGGGTACATCGCCTTTACCGTCGATCAGGGAGAGGACACCGACCGCTATCAGGGGATTGTCGAGCTCGCCGGCGCCACCTTGGCGGATTGCGCGCAGCATTATTTCCGGCAATCGGAACAGATCCAGGCCGGGATCAAGCTGGCGATCGGCCGGACCGGGTCGGGCGGCGCTTGGCGCGCCGGCGGGCTGATGCTGCAGCGCGTGCCGCCGGAAGGCGGCTACGGCGTCATCGCTGATGATGTCGAGGATGGGTGGCGCCGCGCGATGGTATTGATGAGCTCAGCGACAGCCGATGAGCTGATCGACCCCGGGCTCAGTCCTCATCGCCTGCTGTTCCGCCTGTTTCACGAAGAGGGTGTGCGGGTCTACAACACGCATCCTCTCGAGGCGCGCTGCCGCTGCTCGCGCGAGCGGATCGAGACGATTCTGCGCGCCTTTCCTGCCGACGAGCTCGACGATATGCAAAAAGAGCGGGTCACGACCGTGACTTGCGAGTTCTGTAGCCGCCGCTACACTTTCGACGCCGACGAGATCAGCCGGCTCGTCCCGGTGTGACGCACCGATGCAGCTTGAAGCACGCTTTGCTCGGACTTGATGATCCGGCATCCACGTCTTGAAACCCGGAGGTCCCGAGCAAGACATGGATGGCCGGGCCCGACCCGCGGGTCATGCCCGCGGGCTAAAGGCCCACCGGCCAAAGCGGATTTTTAGGCACATCAACGTCCTTTGAGTGCGCTGATGACCGCAGATTATGAAGCCGAATGGCGGGCCCGCTTTGGCGAGGACTCAGAGCTGCCGGGCGAGGTTCCCGATGTCCCGTGGCTGCGCCAGGTATTGATGCGCCGTACGCACCGGCGCTATGCGCCGCGTCCGATACCTGAGCCGCTGCTGCGCCTGTTGCTTGGGGCGGCGTTTTCAGCGTCCTCGAAATCGGATTTCCAACAAGTCTCGGTGATCCGGGTCGAGGACCGTGGTCGGCGCGAGCGGTTGGCTGCGCTGATCCCAGACATGCCCTGGATCGGCACCGCCCCGGTGTTCCTGGTGTTCTGCGGCGATGCTCGCCGTCTCGAACGGCTCGGCGAATTTCGCCAGCACCCAAACGACAACGGCGGGCTCGAAGGCTTCTTTAATGCCGCTGTCGACACTGCTCTGGTTCTGCAAACTTTCATCCTCGCCGCCGAGAGCGCCGGTCTCGGCTGCTGCCCGATCAGCGCGTTGCGCAACCACGCCGGTACCGTCGCCGATATATTGGAATTGCCCGATAAGGTGTTTCCGGTCGCCGGGTTGTGCGTCGGCTATCCCGCCGCCGGGGGCTTTACCAGCATGCGCTTGCCGCTCGCGATGACGCTGCACAATGACCATTACGACGATCATGATCTCGGCGAGGGCGTCGCCGCTTACGACCGGCGCCGTGCCGCTCGCTATGCACCGCCACGCGAGCAGCAGCGGGCCGCCGAGATCTTCGGCTATGCCGATTTTTACGGCTGGTCCGAAGACAAGACGCGCCAAGCCGCGGCCCAGCCCGAAGGCCAAACCTTCCCCGGCTATCTCCGCTCCCGGGGGTTTGCCTTTGATTAGTGCTTGCCTGGCTGCACTTGCTTGGGAGGGGGTGACCTGTGCCGATCGGGGCTTTTGATAGCGCGTTCGCTTTGCCGGTTGTTGCAGCGCCGTAGTATGATCCCAACCTAATTGGCGTGGCGCGTCCCTCCTGGAGCATTCTGCTCACGGGCGCGCATTGCTGTTTGGCGTCTGCACTGTTTCGCGATGTTAACGCTGATGGAAACACTTGGGTTTGCTGATGGCTGACATTGACGGCGCGAGCTTTCTGACCGGCGCCAACGCCGAATTTATTGCCGATCTCTATGCTCGCTTTTCCGCTGATCCGGCTTCAGTCGACGAAAGCTGGCGCCGGTTTTTTGCTGAAATCGGCGAGGATGAAGAGGCCGCGCTCGCGGAATTGCGTGCTCCCTCTTGGGAAAAGCGGGCGGCCCATCCTACCGGGAACGGCGCCGATGCCCCGGTGATCGCGGATGGGGCGGCGCTGCGGCAGGCGACCTCCGACGCGATCCGCGCCTTGCAGCTGATCCGCGCCTACCGGGTGCGCGGCCATCTCGAAGCCGATCTCGACCCGCTTGGTCTCGACAAGCGTGGACCTTATCCCGAGCTCGATTATCGCAGCTATGGCTTTACCAAAGCCGATCTCGACCGGGAAATCTTTATCAACAACATTTTCGACCGCGAGCGTGCCAGCCTGCGCGAGATCCTGGTGATGTCGCGGCAGGCTTATTGCGGCAAGATCGGTGTCGAGTACATGCACATCCAGGCGCCGGCCGAACGCGCCTGGATTCAGGACAAGTTCGAGAAGCGCGACCGCCGGCCGGGCCTTTCGGCTGCCGACAAAAAAGCGGTCCTCGAAGTGCTCACGACCGCCGAGACCTTCGAGCGATTTCTCGACCGGCGTTACACCGGCACAAAGCGGTTTGGCATCGAAGGGGCTGAATCATTGATGCCGGCGCTCGAGGCCATTCTGCGCCGTGGCAGCGCCCTCGGGGTTAAAGAGTTTGTCATCGGCATGCCGCATCGCGGCCGGCTCAACGTGCTCGCCAATTTTGTCGACAAGCCCTATACCGCGATCTTTTCGGAATTTCAGGGCAGTTCGAGCAATCCCGAGCATGTCCACGGCTCGGGCGATGTCAAATACCATCTCGGCACATCGGCCGATCGCGACGTTGATGGCAACACCGTGCATCTGTCCTTGGCCGCCAACCCGTCGCACCTTGAGGCGGTCAACCCGGTCGTTCTCGGCAAGGTGCGTGCCAAGCAGCACCTGCGCGGGGATGCCGCCCGGCGCGCGGTCGCCGCGATCTTGATGCATGGCGATGCCGCCTTTGCCGGCCAGGGGCTTGTCGCCGAGTCATTGGAATTGTCGGAGCTGACCGGCTTTTGCACCGGCGGCACGATCCACATTGTCGTCAACAACCAGATCGGCTTTACCACCGCCCCTTCGGCGGCGCGGTCGAGCCCCTATCCCTCCGACATCGCCAAGGCGGTGCAGGCGCCGATCTTTCACGTCAATGGCGACGATCCGGAAGCCGTCGTTGAAGTGGCGAATGCCGCGGCGGAATACCGGCATGAATTCGGCAAGGACGTCGTCGTCGACCTGTTCTGCTACCGCCGGCACGGCCATAACGAGGGCGACGAACCGGCATTTACCCAGCCACTGATGTATCGGACGATCGCCCGCCATGTGACGACCCGACAGCTTTACGCCAAGCGGCTGCTCGAGGAGGGCATAATTGCCGAAGGCGAGGCCGAGGCTATGTCGGCGCGCGTTGTTGCCCGACTTGAGACCGAATTCGAGGCTGCAAAAAGTTACCGGCCAAACAAGGCTGATTGGCTCGAAGGTGCCTGGGCCGGTTTGGGCGAGGCGCCCGACAACGATCGCCGGGGCGACACCGCCGTGCCGATCGAGGTGTTGCGCGATCTGGGTCGAGGACTCGTGACCGTGCCCGAGGGTTTTCGCCTGAACCCGAAAATCGCCCGTCAGCTCGACGCCAAACTCGAAGCGATCGAGAGCGGCCAAGGCATCGATTGGGCCACCGGGGAGGCGCTGGCGATCGCCTCGCTTTGCGCCGAAGGGACCCATGTCCGTCTGTCCGGTCAAGACAGTGGCCGAGGCACGTTTTCGCACCGGCATGCGATCCTGATCGACCAGGAAACCGAAGCGCGCTACGTGCCGATCAATCACGTCCGCGCCAGACAGGCGCCGTTCGAAATCATCGACAGCCCGCTCTCGGAAGCGGGTGTTGTCGGTTTTGAATATGGTTACAGCCTCGCCGACCCATCGACACTGGTGCTGTGGGAAGCGCAATTCGGCGATTTCGCCAATGGCGCCCAGGTCATCATCGACCAGTTCCTCTCAGCTGGAGAGGCGAAATGGCTGCGCATGAGCGGTCTCGTTCTGCTATTGCCGCATGGCTATGAGGGACAGGGACCGGAGCATTCATCAGGGCGGATCGAGCGCTATCTGCAGCTCTGCGCCGAGGACAACATCCAGGTTTGCAACCTGACGACATCAGCCAATTATTTCCATGCCCTACGCCGCCAAATACGGCGGAATTTCCGCAAACCGCTGGTCGTCTTCGCCCCGAAATCGCTGCTGCGCGCCAAAGAGGTGATGTCCAACCTCGATGACATGGGACCGGGCAGCTCGTTTCATCGCGTGATCGGTGAAACCGACCCCCTTGCGCCCGATGATCGGGTTCGGCGTGTCGTGCTGTGCTCGGGGAAGGTCTATTTCGATCTATTGAAGACGCGCGCCGCGAGCGGCGACAACCGCGTTGCCATCCTGCGGATCGAGCAACTTTACCCGTTCCCGTTCAACAGCCTGGCGAAGGTGTTGGCGCGCTGGCCCAGCGCCGAAATCGTCTGGTGCCAGGAGGAGCCGCAGAATATGGGTGCGTGGAATTTTATCGACCGGCGCATCGAGCGGGTTTTGTCGGGTCTCGACATCGCGGCCAAACGGCCGCGCTTTGTTGGCCGCGCCGAGGCGGCCTCGCCTGCCACCGGGCTGTTCAAGCGGCATGTCGAGGAACAGGCGCAGCTCGTTGCCGACGCGCTCGCGGCCTGACGGCGGAGGGCGGAGCCAATGGCGACCGAGATCAAGGTGCCGAGCCTCGGCGAGTCGATTACCGACGCGACCGTTGCGCGATGGCTGAAGCGCCCCGGCGAACTGGTAGCCCTCGACGAACCAGTCGTCGAACTCGAAACTGACAAGGTAAATGTCGAGGTCCCGGCACCGGCAGCCGGCATGTTGGCGGAAATCCGCGCCGAGGAAGGGGTGAGCCTGCCGGTCGGCGCGGTGCTCGGCACAATCGGCGAGGCCGGAGCGGTGGCCGCAGTCGGGGGTGTGCCCGCACCGCACCCCACCCCACTGGAAGCCACTCTGCCGTTGCCCGGCGAGCAGCCGGTGGTGACTGCAGCATCTGCCCCTCACCCCAACCCTCTCCCCGTACGCGGGGAGAGGGAGAGACCCGCGCAGCGAGAGGGTGAGGGGCTATCGCGGACGCCTGCGGAAATCACGCGTCATGCCTCGGCGCTCGATCGATCGGGGCCGGCAGCGCGCAAGCTGATCGCGGAGAGCGGCGTCGATGCTGCTACGATCGTGCCGACCGGACCGGGCGAGCGCATCACCAAGGCCGATGTGATCGCGGCCTTGGCGCAACCGCCGCCGGGAGCTTCCGCTGTCACTCTGGCGACATCAGCCGAGCGTGCACCCGCTCCGGAGCCCGCGCCAATTGCCCCGGCGCCGATCGGGGCGCGCGAAGTCCGAGTAAGAATGACGCGGCTGCGCCGCCGCATCGCCGAGCGTCTCAAGGCCGCGCAAAACACCGCGGCCATGCTGACCACCTTCAACGAGATCGACATGAGCCGGACGATCGCGCTGCGCGAGCAATGGCGCGACATGTTCGAGAAAAAGCACGGCGTGCGGCTGGGTTTCATGTCGATTTTTGTAAAAGCCTCGATTGCGGCACTAAAGGAGATCCCCGGGGTCAACGCCGAAATCGACGGCGATGATATTGTCTACAAAACCCATTACGACATCGGGGTCGCAGTCGGGACCGAGCATGGGCTCGTCGTGCCGGTGCTGCGCGACGCGGATGCCATGAGTTTTGCCGATATCGAAAAAGAGATTGCCAATCTCGGACGCAAGGCGCGCGATGGCAAATTGTCGATCGAGGAACTGTCCGGCGGCACCTTTACGATCTCGAACGGCGGCATCTACGGTTCGCTGTTGTCGACACCGATACTGAACCCGCCGCAATCCGGGATTCTCGGCATGCACAAGATCGAACGCCGTCCGGTCGTGGTAACCGGCCCCGATCGGCGCGACGAAAAGATCGAGATCCGGCCGATGATGTATGTGGCGCTGTCCTACGACCATCGTATCGTCGATGGGCGCGAGGCGGTCGGCTTTCTGGTCCGGGTCAAGGAATTGGTCGAAGACCCCTCGCGCCTGCTGTTCGATATCTGAACAGCGCTACGCTATTCTTGGGCGGTTCGCGGCTTGCCCGCCTCACCGGCGATGCGCGCGATCAACGGCAGGATCTTGTAGTCGACATCCTGCTCGCTGAGCGGGCCGACGTGGCGATAACGGATATGGCCGGTGCCGTCGACGACATAGGTCTCGGGCACGCCATAGACCCCGAAATTGATTGCGGTCGTTCCGTCTTGGTCGACACCGATCCGCCGATAGGGGTCGCCGAGATCATCAAGAAACCGCCGCGCATTGTCGGGTTTATCCTTGTAAGCAATGCCGTCGAGGGTGATGCCGGGCTGGCGAGCGAGCGTCATCAGCGCCGGCTGTTCCTCGCGGCATGGTGCGCACCATGACGCGAAGAAATTGACGAGCGTTACGCCTCGGCCGAAATCCGCGCGCGCGAGCCCTTTGGCTGGGTCATAGAGACCGGGCAAAGTGAAATTCGGGGCCGGCCGGTTGATCAGGGCCGAGGGCAACAGGCTCGGATCATGATTGAGCCCCATCGCAAATGCGGTAATCAGTACCGCAAACAACGCTGCCGGCAATAGAAAGAAGAGCTTGCGTCCCACACCGCTACGCACGGGTACTCCCTGACAACCCCTAGAGCTGGAGGACGCGCCGGCGGCTTCGCAGATGACGAGACACCCGCACTCGCACCTCTTAGCGCACCGGCGTGGCCGCCGCATTCAGCGGCGCGGCCGCGGCCTCGCTGGCCCCGCCTTCCTGCCAATGCCCGCTCTTTTTCAGCGCGTCGACGACCTCGCGCGGCATGTAGCGCTCGTCGTGCTTGGCGAGGATCGTCGAAGCGTCGAATGCTCCGCCCGGTTCGAGCTTTCCTTCGGCCACGACCCCTTGTCCCTCACGGAACAAGTCAGGCAGGATGCCATGGTAAACCACAGCCACATCGGTTTTCCCGTCGGTGATGCGAAAGGCGACGCGACTGTCAGCGCCGCGCTTGACGCTGCCGTCCTCGACCAGTCCGCCGATCCGCACCCGGCGATCGGCCGAGATCGCCTGCGCCTTCAGATCGCTCGGGCTGTAAAAGAATACGAGATTGCTGCTGAACGCGGTCAGCACCAGCGCGGTTGCACCGCCGAGTGCAGTCATGCCGAGCGCCAAGAGCCCGAGACGCTGTTGCTTGCGGGTCATCACCGCGGGCTCACCTGCCGTTGCAGTCTTTCGAGATTGCGGATGCTGTCGCGATAACGCTGCCACGAATAAAGCACAAGGCCGCCGAGTACGGTTGCGGTTAGCGCATAAGCCGGCCATACAAAAACCGCGTAGCCGCCCATCGCAAAATACGCGCTCATCGCGCTCACATCCGATTCCTTATCGCAGCACCGCGGGCCGCGCCGGTACCCCGTGCTCCGAGCGTCTTTTCGGTCGGACGGACGCGGCGCTGTTCAGGCGCAACGCTCGGATCTTGCGCTCGTTGAGTTCGGTCCGCATGCGCACCAACAACAATGCGGCAAACAGCAGCATGAAGCCCAGCGCCATGACCAGCAGCGGCACCAGCATCGACAGCGCGATCGTTGGCTTGCCAAAGCGCAGCACGCTCGCCGGCTGATGCAATGTATTCCACCAATCAACCGAAAATTTGATGATTGGCAGGTTGACGACCCCAACCAAGGCCAGGATCGAGCCGACTCGACCCCCGCGCCCCGGATCGTCAAACCCGTTCACCAGCGCGATGTAGCCGAGATAGAGGAAGAACAGCACCAGCACCGAGGTCAGACGGGCATCCCATACCCACCAGGTTCCCCACATCGGCCGTCCCCAGAGGGAGCCGCTGGCGAGACATACAAACGTGAAGGCGGCGCCGATCGGGGCCGCCGACCGCGCCGCGATCTCGGCCAGCGGGTGACGCCAGACCAGAGCAACAGCGCTGGCAACCGCGACAAACAGGTAGATGTTGAGCGCCATCCACGCCGCCGGGACGTGAACATACATGATTCGGACCGCCTCACCCTGCTGGTAATCGGGTGGGGCGGCGATCAGCGCGAGATAGAGACCAACCGCGATAACGGCACAGCTCGCCCAGGCGCACCATGGCAGCGCCACAGCGCTGATCCGCATAAAGCGGGCTGGGTTGGCCAAGCGGGTTAGCATCGAGCCCAATATGTAATTACCTTGCTCTTTATAGCGCAGAATCCTTCTCGCGCCAGCGGCGTCGCCGCCACAGGCTGCGGCTCACCCGAGGGCCTGCCGCAACGCCGCCGCAGCCGCCCAGGGGCACAAAGGCAGTGCCGCCAAGGTCAGAGCGCCGAGCAGCAGCAAATCGACGCGGGGCGGCATTCCCAGAGCGGCTGCCTCGACCGCGCCGGCGCCAAAAATCAGCGGGGGTACATAAAGCGGCAGCACCAGCAGCGACAGCAGCACACCTTGCCGGCGAGCACCGAGGGTCAAAGCCGCAGCGACACCGCCGATCAAGCTCAGCGCCGGGGTGCCGATCAACAAACTCGCCAGCAAAGTCGCGATCGCTCGCGGATCGAGATCGAGGATGAGCGCCAGGGCCGGGCTGATCAAGGCCAGGGGTACCCCGGTCGACACCCAATGCGCGGCGCATTTAGCCAGCGTCGCCAGCTCGAGAGGCAATGACGACAAGGCGATCAGATCGAGACTGCCATCCTCGTAATCCGGCAAAAACAGCCGGTCGAGCGACAACAGCGCGGCGAGCAAGGCCGCGACCCACAAAATGCCGGGTGCCGATCTCGCTAAAACTTCCGGCTCCGGGCCGACCCCGAATGGGAACAGCACGACCGTCAGCACAAAAAAGGCGATCACAAGGCCGGTATCCCCGCCCTGCCGCAATGCCAGCCGCAGATCGCGGCGGAAGAGTGCGAGAAAGGCCGCCAAGATCACTCGGCCAAGATCGGATCCAACTGCAGAGGCGGGGCAAGACCGTCGAGCGCCAGGGTCGTGGCTGCATCGAGCTGAATCGGGGCGTGGGTCGCGATCATTACCATTCCGCCTTTGCTGCGGTGCGTGGCGATCGCCTGTTCGAGCCGGGTCTGACTGTCACTGTCGAGCGCTGTCGTCGGCTCGTCGAGCAGCCATAACGGGGCGGGCGACGCCAATAGGCGGGCGAGGGCGACGCGCCGCCGCTGCCCGGCGGAAAGCCAGCGGCAGGGCCAATCCGCGATGCCCTCGAGATCAAAGGCGGCGAGCGCCTCGTCGAGGGCCGGCTCTGCGGACGCAAGCCGCCTGCCGCGCAGCGCCGCGGCAAAGGCCAAAACCTCGCGCGGGGTCATCGCCGGCTTTAACGCGTCCTGATGGCCGATATAGTGCAGGCAGGCGTGGTGACTGGCGAGATCGGCGGCTACCGGCGCGATTCCCCACAATAATCGTCCCGCAACGGGTGTCAGCAGACCGGCGACGAGCCGCAACAGGCTTGATTTACCGCTGCCGTTGGCACCGGACAAAATCAGCGTGTCGCCGGGCGACAGCCGGAATGATGCGCCGATAAAAACAATCCGCTCGCCGCGGCGGCAGGCGAGATCCTCGCCGACGAGGTCAGGGAGAGGCACCGCGAGGGCGGGGGCTGCGGTGAGAGAAAGGCGATTGCTCAGGTGCGGTAACATAGGGCGCCGGGTCTGTTTGCCGAGCGCAGCGTGCACGAGGACCTGGGCCCGGTCGTGCTCGATTTCGCCGAGCTGAAGCGGCAGTCAGGCCTCGCGGGGTAGGGCCCCGTCGACCAGCTCGAGCCGGCGGCTGATGTTGTCGAGCCGCAGGTTCATCGCGGCAAAGTCCATCTTCATGCCGGCAACATTGCGCTCGACAATGCCAAGCTTGGTGATGACCTCATCGAGCTTGTGGTCGATGCGGTCGAGCCGATCGTCGAGCCGGGCAAAGCGGCCATGCAGGAAATCCAGGATCGCGCCGTTTTTCTCGTCAGACATCAGCAATCGTAACACGGCCTTAGCGGTGATGTCGTGCTGGACTTTGCCGAGCTGAAGCGCCGCGCCGCTGCGTCAATCGCTACCGTCGGCAACCACCGCTGCGCGGCGCACAACCGTGTGCGCCCACACTATCGCCGCGATCCAGCCGATAACCGTCCAACCAGCCAGCAAATTCAGCACAAAGATTGCCGAAGCATTGTGGTGATGGCGCGAACACGCGATCAGCGCCGGCAGAAAATACACCGCGAGCCCGATCGCGATCACCGCCAGCCCGCTCATGTCACTCCCCGGGCTCGCGGGCACGACCGCAGGCGGTCGGCCAGCGCCGCCGCCAAACAGCGTGCCCAAGACGGGGATTGCGAGACATAGACTACCATAGGTTAACTATAAGTCGTGTTACTCATCTATTAGTTGTAGCCGACAATGGCCGATGACGTCCAGGTAAAATTTGGCGCCTCGATCGAAGGCCTCATCGCCAGCATCGAGGGAGCCAAAGAGGCGATCGAAAGTCTGCGCGCGCAATCGGGCAGCCTCGGCGGCATTCTCGAATTGCTGGCCAAAGCCTGGACCGAAAACGAGGACGGTCCAAACAAAAAGGCGGCTCCGGCGGGGGAAGCCGGAGCCGCTGGGCCGTCGGCCATCGCGTTCGGCCGAGTACGAGGTTTGGGGGACAAACCTGTAAGGGTGAACCTTACACCTTTCATATGGATGCTGATTGGGACTTTGGCTTGAAGGAAGTATGACCTTTTGATGATTGATCGCCGACGAGCCTAATCGAGCGGCCGGCGATCCTCGATCAGCTTGCCGTCATCGGGCAGGCTGCCGGCCGGCACCGGAGTGACTGTGCCGCGCAACCGGGTCAGGCCTTGCATGGTTTCGGCGATCGCGGCCGGATCTTGATTTGGCTCGCGGGTCTCGACCAAAAGGGTCATCGCATCGACCCCGTTGGTCCGCTCGACAACCAGACGGGATCGGCTGATCGCGGGGTGACGGCGCGCGACCTCGGCGACTTGCTCGGGATGAACAAATAATCCGCGGACCTTCGTCGTCTGATCGGCGCGGCCGAGCCACCCGCGGATACGATGGTTGGTGCGAGTGCTCTTTGGCGCCTCCGGCATCAGCGCCGAGAGATCGCCGGTCGCAAAGCGGATCAACGGATATTCGGGTGTCAACGTCGTCACCACCACCTCGCCGATGGCGCCGGATGGGACGGGTTCGCCGGCGCCGGACCCAACAATCTCGACAATGATGTCTTCATCGAGCACCATCCCCGGCTCAAGCTCGCCATCGGGACTCATGCTTTCAAAGGCGATGACGCCAATATCGGCCGTCCCATAGCATTGCAGCACGACAAGCCCGCGATCGCGAAACTCATGGCGCAGTGCCGATGGCAAAGCCTCGGCGCCGACCAAGGCTTTCTTCAGCGATGATATGTCGATCCCCTCATGCGCCGCGCGATCGAGCAGGATCTTTAGAAACGAGGGCGTCCCGACATAGCCGACCGGCTTCAGATCGGCGATCGCCTGCACTTGCTGTTCGGTATTGCCGGTTCCGGCGGGAATGACGGGACAGCCCAGCGCTTCCGCACCGCTCTCGACCATCGCCCCAGCTGGGGTCAAGTGATAGGAGAAAGAATTGTGGACGAGGTCGCCGGTGCGGAACCCGGCGGCGAACAGGGCGCGCGCAAACCGGCCATAATCCGGGCGTCTACCCTCGGGTTCATAGATCGGACCGGGCGAGACAAACACCCGGCGCAGCGCCGACATCGGCACCGCCGCAAACCCGCCAAAGGGCGGGTTGCGACGCTGCAACTCAATCAGCTCGGATTTGCGCGTCAGCGGCAATCGGGCAAGCGCCGCGCGATCGACGATATCGCCCCGCTGCACCTCAGCAAAGAGCCTGCGATAGGCCGGGCAATGCTCTTTTGCCGCGTCGATCACCGCAGGCAGCAGCGACATCAGCGCCGCTTCGCGCTGAGCGGGGTCGCGAGCCTCGCGGTGATCGAAAAGATCGCTTGCCACGCCGGCCTCCCTTGGCCCTCCGATCTCTCGCCCGGGACACATGGCCTGAGACACATGGGCCGCATCACGTTGGTGCGCTCTCGGTCGACCCGCGTCAACAAACCTTGCAGCAAACGGCCCCACCGGCCTTTTCGAGCGATCTGCCGAGATAAGCGGCGAGCGGCCCAGCCAGCGCGCGTTTTCGCAACTCTTCCGGCAAAATTAAGTGAGCCTCGACGACTTCTCGATTGTCAAGCCGCAGCTTTGGCAACTCTGCCAACCGCAGCTCAAAAAAGTGTACCCGGTCGCGTCGTCCGTCCCAGATCCCGCAAGCTGTGCCTGCAAGATGTAGCTCCGTTACCGCTAGACCGATCTCTTCGGCAAGTTCGCGCCGTGCCGCTGCTTCCGGGTGTTCGCCGCGGCGGACGCCACCACCCGGCAAGTGCCACCCGACCCGATACGAGCAGCGCACGAGTAACAGTGCCGGGCCAACATGAATTGCTACCACGGCGCCCTCATGCTGGGGGCTCGTCAGCCGCCACCAGACACCGGCAAGCGCGAAACCAAGGCGAAACACTGCACGCCAGGCACAGTCGCGAAATGCGGAGAGCCGGGGCCGCTGCGAATCTGACATGGATGCTTTATCTCTCGTGCCGATTATTAAGTGAACTGTCTCCGTTGCGGTTCGGAGTGCCAAGCCAATGGGCGGCTTGGCCAATCCTACCCTCAAGGCTCCGTATATCACGTGGTTATACTGGCAAAGCGGCCCGGACGCGCCCGAGGTCGCCAGAAGCGAACCGGCGTCTCTACTGCATGCAGGCCGCGTCCACGCCGTCGCGCGTTGGCGTCGCGAAGTCGATGATCGGTCCGAGCGGCACGATGCCCGACGGATTGATGGTCGGATGGCTCTCGTAATAGTGGTGTTTGATGTGATAGAGGTTCGCGGTAATGAGCCGGTTGATGTGCAGTTGGCCGTGGTACCCTGCACCGCGTCGAACCGAGCTTGGCTCAACTCAAGCAAGACATAAGTCGTCAAATTTCTTTTTTACCTAAATACCATTTAACCAGGGCTAACTCTTCATCTTTGCAAAAGGACTGCCCGATGACTGCATCCGCGACGTTATCCCGCCGTGACCATCATCGTCCGGATGTGCCCGGGGCAATGCACGATCCAGTGTGCGGGATGACCGTCGATCCGGCCACGGCAAAGCATCGGGTCGAGCATGCCGGCCACAATTATTTTTTCTGCAGCGCCCATTGCCGGGAAAAATTCACGGCCGAACCAACGCGTTACCTTTCCGCTCCCCATCCGGCACCTGCGGCGCTTGCCAAGGTCAGCGAGGTCCTCTGGACCTGCCCGATGCATCCGCAGATCGTGCGCGAGGAACCGGGCAGCTGCCCGATCTGCGGGATGGCGTTGGAGCCGATGACCCCTGCCATCGGCGAAACCAGAAATCCCGAATTGCGCGACATGACCCTGCGGTTCTGGGTTGGTGCCGCACTCTCTGTGCCGCTCCTCGCCATAGCTATGGCCGAGCAATGGCACAGAGTAGCTCCTGGCACCTTCATTTCCCCTCGTCTGCTCACCTGGGTGCAGCTGATCCTCGCCACACCGGCGGTACTATGGGGTGGCCGGCCATTCTTCGAGCGCGGCTGGGCGTCCGTTGTCCGCGGCCGGCTCAACATGTTCACCTTGATCGCACTCGGCACCGGTGTTGCGTATAGCTACAGCCTGATCGCAGCGCTGATGCCAGGCATCTTTCCTGCCTCGTTCCGCGGTCCCGACGGGCAGGTACCGCTCTATTTCGAGGCAGCCGCCGTTATTGTCACCTTGGTGCTGCTCGGCCAGGTGCTCGAACTGCGTGCCCGTTCACAGACCAGCAGCGCGCTCCGAGCCCTGCTTGATCTCGCGCCCAAACGCGCCCTGCGGGTGCGCGAGGACGGCAATGATCAGGACATCCCGCTCGAAGAGGTGGTTCTCGGCGACCGCTTGCGGGTGCGGCCCGGGGAGAAAGTGCCGGTCGACGGCGTGGTGCTCGAAGGCCATAGCGCCATCGATGAATCGATGATCACCGGCGAGCCGGTACCGGCCGAGAAGAACCCGGGGGACAAGGTCACCGGCGCCACGGTCAACACAACGGGCAGCTTCGTGATGCGCGCCGAGCGTGTCGGCAGCGACACCCTGCTGGCCCAAATCGTCGCGATGGTGGCCGTAGCGCAGCGGTCGCGCGCCCCGATCCAGAGGCTGGTCGATACGATATCGGCCTGGTTCGTGCCGACCGTCATCGTCATCGCTGCCGCGACGTTTGTCGCCTGGTCGATCCTGGGCCCGGCGCCGGCAATGGGTTTTGCGCTGGTCAATGCCGTCGCCGTGCTGATTATCGCCTGCCCCTGCGCTCTCGGGCTGGCGACACCGATGTCGATCATGGTCGGCACCGGCCGCGGCGCACATGCCGGCGTGCTCGTCAAGAACGCGGAAGCGCTCGAACTCCTGGAAAAGATCGATACGCTGGTTATCGACAAGACCGGAACGCTTACCGAGGGTAAGCCGCGCCTTATCGGCGTTAGCGCAACCGGCGGCGACGAGAACGAATTGCTTCGGCTTGTCGCCAGCCTCGAGCGCGGCAGCGAACATCCGTTGGCTGTCGCCACCGTGGCCGGTGCCGAGGCGCGCGGGCTCCAACTGTCGCCCGCAACCGACTTCATAACCCTCCCAGGCATGGGTGTTACAGGTCTCGTCGACGGCCGGCGCGTAGCGGTCGGCAACGCGGCGCTTTTCACCTCGCTCGGCATCGAGCCCGATGATCTTCCGTCCCGCGCCGACGCGTTGCGCCGGGAGGGTCAAGGCGTGATGCTCGCCGCGACTGACGGAAAGCCGGCCGGGCTCATCGCTGTCGCCGACCCGATCAAGGACAGCGCGGTCGGCGCCCTGCAGGCGCTGCGGCAAGAGCGCATTCGGATCGTGATGCTGACCGGCGACAGCCGCAGCACGGCTGCCGCGGTCGGCCGCAAACTCGGCATCGATGATGTGGTTGCCGAAGTTCTGCCCGACCAGAAAGCGTCGGCGGTCAAGACATTCCAGGATCAGCGCCGTCTTGTCGCGATGGCCGGCGACGGCATCAACGATGCGCCCGCACTGGCGCAGGCCGATATCGGCATCGCGATGGGCACCGGCGCCGATGTCGCCATGGAGAGTGCGGCCGTCACGCTTCTCAAGGGTGATCTGCACGGCATCGTTCGCGCGCGCCGGCTCAGTCGGGCCACGATGCGCAACATCCGGCAAAACCTGTTCTTCGCCTTCGTGTTCAATGCATGCGCGGTGCCGATCGCGGCCGGAGTTCTCTACCCGGTCGCGGGATTGCTGCTCAACCCGATGATCGCCAGCGCCGCCATGAGCGCGAGTTCGGTCCTGGTCGTCAGCAACGCGCTGCGCCTACGCACCATCCGCCTTTGACCCGGCGAGCCCAAATCGGTATGGATCGGCCGGGGCCAGCTCTCGCATCGGAGGACGTCTCTTCGGGAGATGTGCCGGGCGCGCTGTCACGCCATCCCGTATAGGCCCCCGCTGAGCGGTGACTCAGTTTGAACTTCGGCTTGCGACCCTAAGCGGTCACTCGTTGCAAGCAACGGCGACGGGGAGAAATGCCCTTTCCGGATCTTACCGGTCACAGCATCATGGTCATAGGTGGGTGCAAAAGCTACGTGGGCGATTTCGATTCGACTCAGTTGCGCCTGGGCAGCAACAGAATGACGTCGGGTCAGTCCTATGCGGGGAGGATCGATGAGCAAGCACGTCTTGATTGCTGGTGCCGGCATAGGCGGCATCGTCGCCGCGCTGGCCTTGGTGCAAAGGGGCTTCACAGTCTCGTTGTTTGAGCAGGCGCCTGGACTCCACGAACTCGGCGCCGGTGTTCAGATCTCTCCAAACGGATCATGTATCCTCCGGGAAATTGGCATGCAGCCGGCGCTGGAGGTGATCGCCTCCAGACCAACGTCAAGAGAGGCGCGGCTCTACAATACCGGGCAGCGCTGGGTCATGCAGAGCAGCGCAGATGTTGTCGCTCTATACGGCGCGCCTTTCTGGCTTGTGCATCGCGGCGATCTCCACCAAACGCTTGTTGCTGCGCTAGAAGAGCGTTCGCCTGGGGTAGTTCGTGTTGGCGCCCGCTGCGTCGGCCTCGAACAAGACGCCGACGGTGTGATGTTGCTGTTGGAAAGCGGCGAACGAATTCGCGGCGATGTGCTGATCGGCGCCGACGGAGTCCATTCGCGCATCCGCGAGGCGCTGTTTGCCGCACGCGCGACCTTTACAGGCTATATCGCATGGCGCGGCGTTGTTCCGATGGAGCGGCTGCCCGAGCGTCTTCGCCAGGCAAACTTCACAGGATGGCCGTCGCCGACCGGCCTGGTGGTTACCTATCCGCTGCGTGGCGGCGAATTGTTGAATTTTGTTGGGGAGGTCGAACGTAGCGATTGGCAAAACGAGAGCTGGTCGGAGGCAGGAACGATTGAAGAATGCCAACGCGACTTCGCACCCTGGCACGACGACGTGCACGAGATCATCAGCGCCATTCACATCCCGTATAAATGGGCACTCCTCGCGCGGGAGCCGCTGGAGCATTGGTCTGTCGGCCGCGTCAGCCTGCTCGGCGATGCCTGCCATCCCCTTCTGCCGTTTCTCGGGCAGGGCGCCAATATGGCGATCGAAGACGGCATGGTGCTCGCCCGCTGTCTGAGCGAATACGCCGACGTATCTGAAGCGCTGCGTCGATATGAGGTCGCCCGGCTCGAACGCACGTCACGCATGGCCAAGGCTTCGCTCGACAGCGTATCTCACATGCACAATCCGGAGCTCGCCGATCCTCTGCAGGCACAGGCGTTTATGAACCGCTCGTATGCGCCGGGCGCCCTCATTACCCGGTACGACTGGATCTACGAGTATAACGGGGTGACTGTACCTGTGTGATCCTTGCCGATGGCCGACGCCTTCGAGCTAGCCGCTCGTCACCGGATTAGCGAAGGTCGGCAATCCACGTGCGCCGTGACAAGGCGGCGCTTTCCAGTGGGTGCAAGCCCCACCCGGCAACCGCTCCAGCCGGAAGCAACCGGGGCAGGCATGGAGGTGACAAAATGTCTGAAGCCCTCGGCTAACGGTCACGAATTTGGTGACCGTGCGAGTGTGCAGGCCGCAACGCGAGTGAACGCCGAGCAATCCTCGAAAAGGACGATGTGCAGGCCGAC
>JAFAOB010000308.1 GCA_019238055.1 Alphaproteobacteria bacterium | reverse complement strand
CCGTGTGTCGCCCCCGAAAACCGCCCATCGGTCAATAAGGCCACCTTGTCGCCCATGCCTTGGCCGTAGAGGGCGGCGGTCGTCGACAGCATCTCGCGCATTCCGGGTCCGCCGCGCGGCCCTTCGTAGCGGATCACGATCACGTCGCCTTCGTTATAGCGGCGCTTATCGACGGCTTCGAATGCGTCTTCCTCGCGATCGAAGCAGCGCGCCGGGCCGGTAAAGCGCAGGGTCGACATGCCGGCGACTTTGACGATCGCTCCCTGCGGCGCCAGATTGCCGCGCAACACGACGAGTCCGCCGGTTGGCGACAATGGCGCCGAGGTCGGCCGCACCACGTCCTGGCTCTTTGGGAAGGCGACATCGCGCAAATTCTCGGCAACCGTCTTGCCGGTAACCGTGAGGCAATCGCCGTGCAGATAGCCGCCGTCGAGCAATGCCTTCATCAGCACCGGTACGCCGCCGACATCGTGCAAATCCTTCATCACATAACGGCCGCCGGGCTTCAGGTCGCCAATATAAGGGGTGCGCTTTGCAATCTCGCCAAAAGCGTGGAGGTCGAAATCAATGCCGGCCTCGTTGGCGATCGCCGGCAGGTGCAAGCTCCCGTTGGTCGAGCCGCCGGCGGCGGCGACCACCATCGCCGCATTCTCGACCGCCTGCTTGGTGACGATGTCGCGCGGCCGGATGTTCCGCCGCAGCAATTCCATGACCGCTTGCCCCGAGGCTTCCGCGAATGCATCACGCGAGTCATAGGGCGCGGGCGCGCCGGCTGAACCGGGCAAAGCGAGCCCGATCGCCTCTGAGACGCAGGCCATCGTATTTGCAGTGAACAACCCCCCGCAGGAGCCGGCCGAAGGGCAGGCAACACATTCAAGCTCGTGCAGTTCTTCGTCTGACAATTGCCCAATGCTGTGCGAGCCCACCGCCTCGAACACGTCGCCGATCGTCACGTCCCTGCCCTTGAAGCGCCCGGGCAGGATCGAGCCGCCATACATGAAGACCGACGGCACGTTGAGCCGCACCATCGCCATCATCAGGCCGGGTAGCGACTTGTCGCAGCCGGCAAGACCGACCAGCGCGTCGTAGCAATGCCCGCGCATCGACAATTCGACCGAATCGGCGATGACCTCGCGGCTGACCAGCGAGGATTTCATCCCCTCATGGCCCATTGCGATGCCGTCGGTCACCGTTATCGTGGTGAATTCGCGCGGCGTGCCGGCCGCGGCGGCGACTCCCTTTTTTGCCGCCTGCGCCTGACGCGATAGCGCGATGTTGCAGGGCGCCGATTCGTTCCAGGTCGTGGCGACGCCGACCAAAGGCTGCGCGATCTGCTCGTCGGTGAGCCCCATCGAATAGAGAAACGCGCGGTGCGGCGCCCGCTCGGGGCCGACCGTGACATGTCGGCTCGGCAGGCGCGACTTGTCGAAACTGGGTCTGCGGGCGTCGTCCGGCATTTCAGCATCTCCCGGGTCGGTTGGCTCGTGGGCGATTGGGTTCGACAGCAGCGAGCCTAGCCGCCCGATCGCCGTCGATCAATGCCGCGGACCGCGCGTCGTGAGCCGGAGCAGCCGCAGCCAAGAACGCGAAGCATGCGGCCGCGATCGCCAGGCAGACGAGCCACGCACCGACAATGTCGCGCAGCGCCGGGCTTAAGCGCCAGGCGAAGTGTGCCCCGACGCGCCGGCTATGGTCTATTTTGAAAACCGTCATCTTGGCGTCAGGATCAAACATTCTACTCTCCTCGACATCCTCAGGGGCGCCGATCCAGACCGCGGGGCTGATGGCTTTTTCCCATTCTCGATTGACGCGAGCAAACGCAGTACCGGTTCGGTCCCAGAAATGACGATCAACGGAGACGCGAGCGCCGTCCCGCGCGTCCCGGCTCCGCCGCAGCGGCGGCAGCATCTTCGCGAGAGTGTCGTCGCGACGCCAGAAATGGTGGTAAAGCGCCGCCGCCGCATGAAGCGCGATCAGGCCGAGGAGGACCAACCCGACAATGACATGCGCTTCGTGCAGCTGCCGCGAAAGCGGATAATTGCGTCCGATCAGCGCCGGCAGCTTGACAATGAAAAACAGGTTTACCTGGTCGCCGTCCGCATTGGTATGAAGCAGCCCCAGGATCGGCTGGGCCAACAGTAGCGCATAAAGCGTGTATTCGCTCCAATGTGCGGCAGACCGCATGGCTCGCGGCATGTCGGCGGGCCAGTTGGGAAACTGCGAAAACTGCCGCCACGCAAGACGAGCGACGGTTAGGGCCCACACACTCAACCCAAACGAGCGATGCAGCTGGATCAGCGCGAGGGCCTCGGCCCTCGAACCGGCGAAGTCGATCGAAAAAGCGAGCGCAAAGATCACCATCATCAGCAAAACTGTAAGCCAATGCATGATCCGCATTGCGGGATCGAAAACACAGATTTCCGGGTCGGCGTCGGCGCGCAGCATCGGTCTTCCTCGCTGTTGTGCCCGTCTCGGGCGCCGACAGCAAAGATCGGTCAGGCCGTGGGTTTATTCCCGCAGCGCCGTGCCTGCGGTCTGCATGACGGCATCGCCGGCTCTGATCAAGCTCTGACCTGATCGGCGGTACGGACTTGTGACCCTCGGGAGAATAAATCGGCCCCAATCCGGGTCTCGACGCCACGCGGGCCGTAGCCGTCCTTTTTCACAGCCTGGCTTGGACCACGTATAACGCAACTACCGAGGTCAGCGATGAAACCTTTGTTTTGGAAGACCGCGGCCCTGATGCTCCTCAGCGCTCTGAGCCTTACGCCGGCCAGCGCACAAAACGTCGAATCTGGCCGCACCCCACGCGCAACGGTTACTGAACGCGTGGCAGTGCCTTCCCACACGGACGCTACCGCAGCCCCGCATTGGGAGTATCAATACGGTTACGACAGACATGCTGCTTGGCGGGGCCATTGGGTCCTGGTTCGGTAGCGGAGACGAAGCGAGCACAACAAGAGCGGTCTGCCGGGCAACGCGTCAGTCTCGGCAGCCCGCGACGCCAAACCTCCTTGCGCAGTACTGTTTTTGCACATTATCAGCTTCTGCGGGTTGAGTGCAGGGAGGGAGCGATGCGATTTCCCGCGATTTTGCTCGCGGTGCTCTGTGCAGCCGGCTGCTCGTCGGGATCCGACCATTCTGCGACCTTGATCCTGGACAATCCGACCTGGGACCGGGTCAATGTTCAGGCTGTTATCACCAAAAGCGAAGATTGCAGCGAGCGGTCGAACGGCTATGTTGCCACCAAAGACTTCGTAATGGCCAAGGGGCAGACCCACAAGGTCATAGCGCCCAACGCCGAGACCATCTGCTGGCGCCACGACCGCGACCCGAACAACCCGGTTCCCGGCGACTGGTCGGAATGGAGTCGTGCCACCTTGTTCCCGGGGCAATCCACCGAAACCGATCTATAGCAGCCTGCTCTAAGGGCGACCGCGGGCGAACGTACCGGGCTGGCGCCGCAACCGCAATTGCTCGACGATGACCAGCAGCAGCGCTGCGCCAATCATGGCGATCGCCACAATGTCGTGCGGATGCAGAATCTCGCCGGTGAGCCATACGCTCGACAGCACGGCGATGCAGGGCGTTACCAGCGTCCCGATGCCGGCAGTGCCGGCCGGCAACAGCGCGATCACGCGAAACCACGCGAAATACGCAAACCCATTCCCGACCGCGCCGAGAAATAACGCCGCCAGCCACTGCTTGGGACCGGCCTGGGTCAAATCGGGCGGATAGCGCAGCACAAACCAGATCACCAGGATCGGCAAGGTGCCGATCACCAATTGCCAGAACACAATAACCGCGGCATCCGCCCGCCATATCCGCCGCTTCAACCACACGGTGCCGAGGCCATAGGACATCGCGGCGAGCAAAGTCACCGCGGCGCCGAGCGGCGCGTTGCGCAGCTCCGGCAGGTTTTGAGACATCAGCGCCGCGACTGCGCCGGCGCCGAGAACGAGTGCAACACCACGCGTGGTCGTCAGCCGCTCGCCGAGCACGATCCGTGCAAACAAGCTCGCCCAGATCGGCATCGTGTAAACCAGCACCGAAGTCCGGCCGGGTCCCAGCAGATAGACCCCGATCGTAAAGCTGATCGGCAGCAGTGTCATATTCAGCAGCGCGGCGATGACCAGATCCGGCCAGGCTTCGCGCTCGACGACAAGGTCCCGGCGCAGCGCGACGATCTGTATCAACATCGCGCCGGCGCCGAGTGATTGGATCAACGAACGCAAGGTCAAGACGTCGAACCCGCCCAACGCCACCGCCGTGATCGGGTACGAAATGCCCCAGATCAACCCGACACACCCCAGCAGAAGCAACGCCATCGCTTACGGTTTTCCATGGACCCGCGCCAGTCTTGCGAGACCCGCGACGCGGCGCAACACCGGGCCGGAAGCGGGTTGCGATGACAGGGTAAGTGCGAGCCGCTATGTTGCAGACCGATCGCGGGGCGGCACCATCCAGTTTCAACCCTTCAACCCGGCTTCAATCAAAGAGAGAGGAGATACGATGCTTGACCTGCATTTTTGGCCGACGCCGAACGGCAAGAAAGTCACCATTCTGCTCGAGGAGTTGGGGCTCAAATACAATCTCGTGCCGTGCAACATCGGTCGCGGCGACCAATTCAAGCCCGAATTCCTCAAGATCAATCCGAACCATCGCATGCCGGTGCTCGTCGATCATGACCCAAAGGGCGGCGGGGCTCCGATCGCGATCTTCGAATCGGGCGCCATCATGATGTATCTGGCCGAGAAGGAAGGCCGCTTTTCCCCGCAGGATGTGCACGGCAAATACGAAGTGACGCAATGGGTGATCTGGCAGATGGCCAATCAAGGGCCAAAGCTCGGCGAATGCGGTCACTTCCGCCGCGCTGGTCCCGAGGCAGGTGACCTCTCCTATGCGATCCGCCGCTTTACCGATGAGGCCAACCGCCTTTACGGGGTCATGAACAACCGGCTCTACGACCGCCGCTATCTCGCCGGCGACGAATACACGATTGCCGACATGATCTCTTATCCGTGGACCGTCGGCTGGGAAGCCCAGGGTCAGGACATCAACGAATTCAAGTATTTCAAACGCTGGTTCGAGGAAATCGGCAACCGCCCCGCGGTCAAGCGCGGCATGGAAACCGGCAACAATCTGCGTGTTGACCCCGCGACCCTGACGCCCGAGGAGCGCGAGCGGATGCGCAAGATCATGTACAACCAGCGCGCAATCCCGGCCCCGGCGTAATCGACTTGGTACTTAATTGTCATCCCTGCGAAAGCGAGAATCTCAGGCCATTGCAGGTGCGGGAGGTGCTTGGATGCCCGCTTTTGCGGGGTGACTAAAATACTCGAGAAAACAATGGCCGGAACGCCGCTTGCATGTAGAACATTGATGCGCTACATACCGATCAGTGCCAATATTCATTCTGAGATGACCAAAACGATAACTCTCCGTGAGGCAAATCAGAAATTTGCGCGCTGCATTCGCGAGGTCGAGGGCGGCACCGAGTACATTATCACCCGTAATGGGGAGCCTGTCGCGCGGCTCATCCCAATGATCGGCCGACGCGTCTTGACGCCCCAACAAGAATCGGCAATGGCCCGCACTCGTGCCCGCATGGAGAAGGGCTGGCCGATCGGAGCGGGGCCGCTCGACCGCGACGCCTTGCATGAGCACCGCTAGCGAACCCTTTACGCTGGACACAAACCTGCTCGTTTATGCGATTGATTCTTTGGCGGAGAATCGGCATCAGCTTTCGCGCGAGATCATCGAGCATGCTGTACGGCTCGATTGCCAGCTGACGCTGCAGGCGATTTCCGAATTCTATGCGGTCGTCACCCGCAAGGGGATTGTTCCTCCCCCGGACGCCGCCGCACAAGCCTCGGACTGGCTCGATCTCTTTCCTTGTGCGGCAGCGTCCGAGAGCGCCGTGCGTACCGCCCTTGCTGACGCCGCGGTCGGTCGGGCGTCCTATTGGGATGCGCTTCTCGTCGCGACTGCGAGTGAGAACGGATGTGTTGCTATTCTTACAGAAGATCTGGCAGATGGCACGGTGCTGGGCGGGGTCCGGATTCACAATCCCTTCGCGTTGGCAGGCGGGTTTACGGATCATGCTCGCCGGCTGCTCGGGCTATGATCCGGGCGTTCGGTCATCAATTGGGCCCGGCTCATCGGGCCCGAGGCGGACTGGATTGGACGTGTCAGGCGGTTGACCCGTCTTTTCAACCACGCTGTCCGGCCCCATTCTGCCGAGCGACAACATCTGCGAGACGAGCGATGGCGTTTTCATTAATCGAGCATACCGGCGGCGCTGTTCCGATTACCGCCCTGACTAAAGACCGGCTCTCGGCCTGGCTCGAAGCGGCGCCGAACGAGCATCGGAATTGGGTTCAAACCACCCGTTTTACCGCTGAAGCCGGCAAATTCGCGCTCGTGCCGGACAATGACGGCCGGCTCGGCCGGGTGCTGCTCGGGCTTGGCGAGGAATCTGAGGCGCGCTCGTCAATGTGGGCGCTCGCCGGATTGCCGGATGTATTGCCCGAAGGAAGCTACCGCCTCGATTGCCTCCCGGAGGGTGGCGACCCGACCCGTCTCGCACTCGGCTGGGCGCTCGCCACCTACGCCTTCACCCGCTATCACGCCAAACCCGCGCGCGGAGCGGCGCTGGTTTGGCCGGAGGGCGCGGATCGCGGCCAAGTCGAACGGCTCGCGCGCGCGATATTCTTTGCGCGCGACCTCGCCAACACGCCGGCCAGCGATCTCGGCCCCGAGGAATTGGCGCAGGCGGCAATTGGCGTTGCCGAAGAATCCGGTGCCTGTCATCGCGTCATTGTCGGCGACGCGCTGCTCGCCGAGAATTATCCGACCATCCACGCCGTCGGCCGCGCCAGCACGCGCCCGCCGCGGCTCGTCGATATCGTCTGGGGCGACCCGGAGGCACCCAAGGTAACGCTCGTCGGCAAAGGCGTGTGCTTCGATACCGGCGGTCTCGATCTCAAGACCGCCTCGGGCATGCGGCTGATGAAAAAGGATATGGCGGGTGCGGCGATCATGCTCGGCCTCGCCCAGGCGATCATGGATGCAAAGCTGACGGTGAAGCTGAGGGTGCTGTTGCCCTGCGTCGAAAATTCGGTGTCGGGCAACGCGATGCGCCCGCTCGATGTCGTGCGCACCCGCAAGGGCTTGACTGTCGAAATCGGCAATACCGACGCCGAGGGCCGGCTCATTCTATGCGACGCATTGGCCGAGGCTTCGACCGAAAAGCCGCAATTATTGATCGACATGGCGACTTTGACCGGGGCGGCACGGGTCGCGCTCGGTCCCGAACTGGCGGCGCTGTTCTGCAACGACGATGCGCTTGCTGCGGCCTTGCTCGACACCGCCGCGACCGAGGAAGACCCGATGTGGCGGATGCCGTTGTGGCGGCCCTATCGCAAGATGATCGACAGCAAGGTGGCCGACCTCAACAACGTCGCGGAATCGCCGCATGCCGGGGCGATTATCGCGGCCCTCTATCTGCAGGAATTTGTCGATCCCGGCATCCCTTGGGCGCATCTTGATGTAATGGCGTGGAACCCGCAGAGTCGTCCCGGCCGCCCCGAGGGTGCCGAAGCGACTGCGATGCGCACGCTATACGCGCATATTGCACAGCAATTCGGGTAAGCCTACCAGAGGCGGCGGATCCCATAGCGGTTGAAAACAGCCTCGTTCGAGACCAGAACCAGATTGGCGAGGGTCGCCTGAGCAATCAGCATTCGGTCGAATGGGTCACGATGAAGACTGGGCAGACTGCCCGCCGCCTCCGCGTCCCGCACCGTGATCGGGAGCTCCAGAAAACCCTGACTCGTCAGCACGCCACCAACATTCCCCACAAGCGCGCCGGCATGGGGTAATTTCCCGATCCGGAATTTAGTCGCGATCTCCCAAGCCGACGCCGCGCTGACAAATATTTCGTTACCGGGATCGAGGACAGCTGCCTTCGCATTTGCGGAAAGTGACGGATCACCGGCAAGCCACCAAATCAGGGCATGGGTATCAAGAAGCAATCGCACCCGCTACTGATCCCAGCGTGCTAGTTCGTCCTCAGGTAGCGGCTCGAAAAACTCCGGGCCAATAGTGATTTGCCCGCGCATTGCGCCGAATTCTCGTTTGGCCTTAGAGGCGATAGGCACCAATTTAGCTATGGGTGTCCGCCCGCGCGCGATCGTGATGACCTCTCCCGCCTCGACGCGCGCCAAAAGCCGCGACAGGTGGGTCTTGGCGGCGTGAATCGAAACCATGTCGTCCATGATGTGCCTCGATTAGTCATCTAATTAGCTAACTGGGCCTGTCTGTCAATATCCCCTCGCCCGCATGAAACCGGGCGAGGACAGAAAACCGGAGACGATTATCGGTTCGGAGCTGCCGGTGCCGCTCAATCTCGCTGCGGCCGCGGGAAGGCGCGGCGGCGATCGCAAACGCGCGCCTTCTACGCCTACATCGCGCAATACTTCGGGTAAGCCTGAATCCTCCGACGCGGGCCCAAGGCGGGTTGCCTAGCCGAAGAAAATCAGATCGGACAAACGTCCGACCCAGAGATTGGCCGGACCGCCGATCGGATCACCGGCTCTCGGCGGCGCGGCGGGCGGCTTGCGCCGCCTCCCAGTTGCGGCCGTCGAAAAACTTGGTCGGCCGCAACGCCGCCGGATCGACGCCGTCGAGACAGCGGGCATTGACGCTGATCTTGTCCGGATCCGAGCGCGGTACATAAAACGGATGCATGCCGCAATGCCGGCAAAAGGTGTGCCGCGCGGTATTGGTGTTGAATTGATAAGTTGCGAGATCTTCGCCGCCCTGCACCAGCTCGAAATCTTCGGGCGGCACGATCAGATGCAGGATGCCTTTCTTCGTGCACACTGAACAATTGCATTCGAGCAAGTCCGCAAGGTCGGCGCGAACGCGAAACCTGATCCGCCCGCAGTGGCAGCTGCCTTCATAGCCTTGCAACATCGTTCTCTCCGCCAATTCCATTTCTGCGGTGCACTCTATCACGCGCGCCCTTACGAGCCCGCGGCATCCCAATACCCCCGGCACGCTCTTCCTCGGGTGGCAGCCAAAGACCGCGATCACTTACACCCGATACAGTCTCAAGACCCTTGCCCGGACTTGATCCGGGCATCCACGCCCCTCTGTTCTTGCAATCGCCATAAAAAAGCCGTGGATGGCCGGGTCAAGCCCGGCCAAAGCGAAAGAGGGGTATTTGTCGGCTCAGGGCATCCGGAAGTGGATGTGCGTGAAGCGCGAAAATGCCGTGATTTTGGTTTATGGTTTCTCGCGCGACAGGGAGAGGCGGCAGAATGAGCGATCGCTCGGTCAGCGCCCACGACATAAAAAAGAGCGTCGTCGTCACCGGCGACGGCAACAGTGTCGCGCTGACCTTCGGCAATAGCGGCATCATCCTGCCGTTGCGGCGCAGGCAATTCCCGCCGCCCGACCGGCGCCACCCGCCGCGTGAGGGGGAACCGCCACGCGAACTCGACCTGCTCGTCCCCGAAGCCGGCAAATTGCCGCTGGTCGGCCGCCAAGATCTCCTTGCCGAATTCCAGGCGTGGCTCGATGACGAGAACGATATCTCGGTCTATGGGCTGATCGGGCGCGCCGGAACCGGCAAGACCAGGCTTGCGATTAAATTTTGCCGGATCACCGACGGCGATGCGAATGGAAAAGGCCCGTGGGTCGCCGGATTTCTGTCACCTACGGACCTCGACGAAATCAACAAGGCGTTCGCGACGCGCAGCTTCGATTGGGAGCGCAACACCCTTCTGGTGTTCGACTACGCCGCGCAATGCCATGAGGCGCTGGGACGCTGGCTCGACCGCCTCGCCGCGCGCAAGCTCGACACCAAACTGCGCATCCTGCTGCTCGACCGCGAGGCGCCGGACAATTTCGGCTGGTGGCACGCATTGACCGTTCTCGGCTCGCCAGCTCGCCGCGACCTGTTTTACGAACTGCGCCCGCGGCAATTGCCGGATCTGTCCGACCTTGAAGAACGACGCTCGCTGATAGCCGGGGCATTGCGGGCCGCACGTGAATTGCGTCCCGGAGCATCCGGCACCACGCCGATCCCGGTGAAGGACCAAGCCCCGAATTTCGACCGCCGGCTTGCCGCGCCGCAGTTCGGCAATCCGCTGAACCTGGTCATGGCCGGGGTCATCGCGGTCGATCGCGGCCCGCAGGCCGCACTGGCCTTGCGCCGGCTCGATGCTGCGCGGCAAATCGCTCGCCGCGAGCTTGACCACCGCCTAAAGCCGTTAGGGCGCAGCCGACACATTGGTGAAGACGAGATATGCCACATCGTTGCCTTCAACGGACTCGCCGGCGGTCTACCGATCGCCGATTTGCGCAAGGTTGTCGCCGACGAACTGGCCATATCGCACCGACCGGCCGAACGGTTAAGCGAAATCGTTGATTTGCTCGAACAGGAATTTCCTGTTCGCCCGGAAGCCGTTGAGCAATCCCGCCTCGCGACGATCCAGCCCGATCTGATCGGCGAAGCCATGATCGTGGAAGTCTTTTCCGGCGGACCGTCGCGGCAGGCCGAAGCTGCCGAGGTCGTTCGGCGCGCCTACGAGCTGAGCCGGGAGGCAGCGGCACAAGCGCTGATCCGGATCGTGCAGGATTTCGCCTACGCCCTCGAAGACCCCAGCGCGACGGACGAGGAGAGGTCGACCGGGGACCGGGTGATGGGTTGGCTTTTGGCGTTTGCCGAGACGGTCGACGATCCCGAGCAATTGATGCCGTTCGCCTTCGCGCTTCCCGCGCAGACCACGATCTTGCGCGAACCTGCAGCTGCGCTGACGCAAAAGCTGGCGACCTATTTCCGCAATAAAGCCCAGGAAAGCAATGATCCGGCCGCATTCGTCTATTCTGCGGGTTTCGAAGGCAATCTCGCCAACCGGCTGAGCGATCTCGGGCGGCGCGAGGACGCGCTGCAGGCCGCCGAAGAGGCGGTCGGCCACTACCGCGGGCTGGCCGCGGCGCGGCCCGATGCCTTCATCCCCAATCTGGCCCTGTCGATGACCAACCTCGCCAATCGGCTGAGCGCTCTCGGGCGGCGCGAGGACGCGCTGCAAGCGGCCGAAGAGGCGGTCGGCCACTACCGCGGGCTGGCCGCGGCGCGGCCCGATGCCTTCATCCCCGATCTGGCCGGATCGCTGAACAATCTCGCCGGCATGCTGAGCGATCTCGGACGGCGCGAAGAAGCCCTGACTGCCGCCGAAGAGGCGGTCGGCCACTGCCGCGGGCTGGCCGCGGCGCGGCCCGATGCCTTCCTCCCCGATCTGGCCCTGTCGCTGAACAACCTCGCCGGCATGCTGAGCGATCTCGGACGGCGCGAAGAAGCCCTGACTGCCGCCGAAGAGGCGGTCGGCCACTACCGCGCGCTGGCCGCGGCGCGGCCCGATGCCTTCCTCCCCGATCTGGCCGGATCTCTGAACACCCTCGTCGGCATGCTGAGCGCTCTCGGGCGGCGCGAGGACGCGCTGCAGGCCGCCGAAGAGGCGGTCGGCCACTACCGCGTGCTGGCCGCGGCGCGGCCCGATGCCTTCATCCCCAATCTGGCGCTGTCGCTGAACAACCTCGCCAACATGCTGAGCGCTCTCGAGCGGCGCGAGGACGCGCTGCAGGCCGCCGAAGAGGCGGTCGGCCACTACCGCGCGCTGGCCGCGGCGCGGCCCGATGCCTTTGTCGTCGGATTGGCGCGATCGCTCTGGGTGCTCGGAGATTTGTACGGAGACACCGAAAAACCCGATATTGCCGCAGCCTCGCTGGCCGAGGCGATCCAGATTCTGTCCCCGACGTTTTTGAACGTTCCCGAAGCAGTCGTCGAAGTGATGAGCGGTATGCTGCAAAGCTACCTGGCGCGATGCGAAGCGATCGGCCGCGAACCGGATATCGAACTGCTCAGCCCGGTGGCCGCGGCTTTCGAGAAGATGCAGCAACAGGAGGAAAAAGAATGAGCGGGGATAACCGGTCGGTTACGGCGCGCGACATTACCGGCAGCAGCGTCGTCACCGGCGATCACAACACCGTCACGACGAGAATGACGCAACACACGCTGGCCCCGGCCGATCAGATCGATGTCAAGGCGGAACTCGCGGCGTTGCGCGAGGCGCTGGCCGTGCTGCAGAAAGTGCCGGATCGCGGTAGGCTCGACCGGGCGATGGGAGACGCCGAAGCGGAAGCTGCCAAGCCGGAGCCTGAGAAAAAATATCTAGGCGGTGCGCTGGAAAGAGTGGCCGAGTGCGCTAAAACGGCCGACGATTTTAGCGACCATGCCGAAAAGCTGGTGCCGCGCCTCGCCGCACTCGGCGCGTGGCTCGGCGCCAACGGGCATAATCTGCTCTCGATGCTCGGCATCTCCCCCTGACGCTGAGCCGGAAGCGCGACGACCGTCAGAAGCCGCCAAGCCTTCCGATGATCCCGGTTTGGCGAAATAAATTCCCAGTTCGAGCACAACAAATTCCCGGTTTCGGTGGGGATGAATTGCTCGTAGAGCATTGATTGCAATTAGTTTCCGGCCCTGGCGGGGGCTGAAAGGCGAAAATTTCCTGGTACTTTCCCGCTTCCACGGGAATTTGCCATCAGCCGTTGGGCGCGGGATACCGTCGCGGGCGGCGCCGTGCTACCGTTGCCGGTCGTCTCTTCGGCCGCCAAGAGGGTCTTGCGATGCGCAACGGCATGGTGATCATCGACGCCGACGGCCACGCCGTCGATTACGAGCCGGTCTATCGCGAGCGGCTGCCGCAGCAATACCGGCAGCGCGCCACGATCTATCCGAGCGACAATTTCGACCGCACCCAGAACGGCAAGCTCGCCGGCAAGCGCCCGACCTCGCCAAAGCAGAACCTCGCCGACAATGACCGCGAGGGGATCGATCTGCAGATCATCTATCCGACCGGCGGGCTCAACCTGACGCGGGTGCGCGAGCGCGATTACGCGATCGCATTGTGCCGCGCCTATAATGACTGGCTCTACGATTGGTGCACCGCAGACCGCAAGCGCCTCAAAGGGGTCGCGATCGTGCCTTTGCACGTCGATGTCCGGGCGGCGATCGACGAGATGGAGCGGGCGGTCGCAAAGCTCGGGGCGGTCGGCGTCATGGTCAACACCTATGACCGCAGCCGCAATATCGCCCACTCCGATTTCTGGCCATTTTATGAGGAATGTGCGCGCCAGGGTGTCGCGGTCGGGTTTCACGCTGCGGGCAGCGACACGATGGACCCGCTATGCCATTTCGACAATTTTTTGCAGGTCCACACCTTGTCGCACGCGCCCGAGCAGCTGATCGCCTGCACCGCTGTAATCTATAGCGGGCTCCTCGAAACGTACCAGGAGCTGCGCGTCGCCTTTCTCGAAGCCGGCATTGGCTGGGTGCCGTTCTGGATGGAGCATATGGACGAGGAATACGAATACCGCCCGTTCGATGCCCCGCTGCTCAAGGCAAAACCATCCGAATATATGAGTTGCGGCCGGGTTTTCGTGTCCTGCGAGCCGGAAGAGAAAACCTTGCGCTACGTGCCGGAGTTCTTTCCAGCCGATAACATCCTGTTTGCCTCCGACTATCCGCACTGGGATGGGCAGTTCCCCTATGCGGTCGCGACCTTGGCCGATCGCAACGATTTGTCCGAGGACTTGAAGCGCAAGATCTTCTTTTACAACCCGCAGCGTTTTTACGGGATCGAGGTCGATCCCGCCGCATACGGCGGCGGGCGGATCTGAGTTTACAACGGCCCCTCACCCTAACCCTCTCCCCGCGTGCGGGGAGAGGGAGGGACCCGCGGATCCCCGGATCAAGTCCGGGGAGGAGGGTGAGGGGCGGATCGCCTTAGAACAGCAGAACCGGGAAAAATCATGCCGAGAATTCCCGCTGAACGGCTCATCGAAATCGGCCAGGCTTTGTTCGAGGCGGCGGGAACGCCGCGCGCCGAGGCCGAGCTTGTCATGCGCCATATCGTCGGCGCCAACCTGGTCGGCCATGATTCGCACGGGGTGATCCAGATCCCGACTTACATCGAGCGGATCAGGGCCGGGCACATCGTTCCGGGCGCACCGTGGACGATTGTCCAGGAATCGCCGACCACGACTGTTGTCGACGGGCATTGGGGGTTTGGCTATGTCGCCAATGAGCGCGCGATGCGGCTGACCATCGACAAGGCGCGGACCGCCAACGTTGCCGCCGCGACTGTGTTTCGCCAAGGCCATATCGGCCGGCTGTCGAGTTATACGCAGATGGCGGCGGCGGCCGGCATGATCGGCCTCTGCACTGCGGATTCCGGCCGCTCGCCAAAGGCAGTCGCGCCCTTTGGCGGGCGCGAAGCGCGGCTCGGCACCAACCCGATCTCGATCGCGATCCCGTCCGATCTCGATGGCCTGCTCTATCTCGACATGGCGACTTCGGCCGCCGCCGCTGGCAAGATCGCCCTCGCAGTGGCCCGCAACGAGCCGGTTCCCGATGGCTGGGTCATCGGTAGCGATGGGCGGCCGACCAATGATCCGCGCCAGTTGCGCCAGGGTGGCGCATTATTGCCATTGGGCGGCCCCGAGGGCGGCTATAAGGGCACCGGGCTTGCCGTCATGGTCGAAATTTTGTGCGGTCTTCTGACCGGACTCGGGTTTGGCGTCGAGCCGACCGGGCGGCATAATGACGGCTGCTTTATGGCGGTGTTTAATGTCGCCGCCTTCCGGCCATTGGCCGAATTCAAAAAAGATGTCGGCGAGTTCATCGCCTATCTGAAAGCGACTCCGCCGGCCGAAGGCAGCAGCGGCGTGCTCTATCCGGGCGAAATCGAGCACCGCCGCCAGCAGGAGCGCAGCCAAAACGGCATCGAGGTCGAGGACGCGACCTGGTACAAACTGCAGCAATTGGCAGAAGGATACGGCCTCTCCGAAAAATTGGAATTCACCGAGCCGGAATAATTGCTGGCCGATGATCGCGGCCGCAGTGGATTTGTGACGAGAGCTTTCACACGCCCCATTATCGACTTTAACGGTCACTTCGGACGCATCGGAAAACGGTGGCGCAAGGTGCAATAAAAGGCTAATTTTTGTCACAGGGGAAAGGATGCAGGGGTATGGCATGCGGGGGATTGCCGCTGTTGTTCTGTTGGCTCTCGCGGCATGTGCCGCGGCTACGGCAACCACTCCGACGGCAGGCACATCATCGGCGACGACGGACTGGCAGACACCGCTGGGCAAGCCGCCGAGCAAGGCCGAATTCGCCGCCTTGTTCGCCGCCTGCCAGGACAAAATCAAATCAACCGCCGAAAATGGTCTTATGGACGGTTGTCTCGCCGATCTCGGCCTGCGCCGTATCCAATAAGGCCTGCGCCGTATCCAATAATCTGCATATTTCCGGATCAGTAATGGCCACAGAAACTGTAATCTCCAATCCAGAGCAGCTCGGCAAACCGCTCGGGCCGTATTCGCATATTGCCCGGGTCAAGGCGGCAGAATTCGTCTTCATCGCCGGCCAGGTCGCGGTCGACAAGGCGGGAAATATCGTCGGGGCGGATGATTTCGACGCGCAATGCGCACAAACTTTCGCCAATCTCGCGGCCGCTCTCGAATCCGTTGGCGCCGGCTGGAAAAATGTCGTGCAGTTCACGACCTATCTCGTGCATTCGCAGGACATCGGCAAGTTCATGGCTTATCGCGGCCGCGAATTTCCGCGCCTGTTTGCGAATGGAGCTTATCCGCCCAATACATTGCTGATCATCGACCGGCTCGTGCAGGAAGCGCTGCTGATCGAAGTCCAGGCGATCGCCGCACTCTGAACCCGGCGATCCCCCAGCCGGCCGTTCATCGAGACCAAGATCGCCGCCGGGCGAGGTCGCATTACGGCAACAGTTCGGAGAGCCGGCGGATGATGCGGTCCGGGCGCACCGGAGAATCGGGCGGCAGGCCGACGCCGTAACCATCGTGCCAAATCGCGTAGATGCCGAGCCGCTGCGGGGCGGCGACTTCCCATTCGAGATTATCCCCGACCATCCAGGTTTCGCGCGCGGTGACGCTCAACGCCTCCATTGCATGGGTATAGGCGCGCTCTTCGGGTTTGCCAAAGCCATGTTCGCCCTCGATCTGGATATGGTCAAATCGATGCTCGAGCGCGAAGCGCACCACCTTGGCGCGCTGCGGGGCGGCGGCGCCGTTGGTGATCAGCGCCAGCTTGACCCCAGCTCTTTGAGCCGATCGAGGGTGTCGTGCGCGTCCGGGAACAGGCGCATCTCAGCATGCTGAAGTTCGTTGAAATGGTCGGCGATCGCGTCGCAAAGTTCGCGCGGCGGCGCGGCTTGGCCGCTGGCGCAAAGCTGGGCAAAGGCGTTTGCGACGATGTGGCGGCGTGCCTCCCCAATACGATGACGCCAATGGGCTCTTGGCCAATTTTGATGATCACGCCGCGAGTAGGAATCGGCGGCCGAGCAGGTCGAGGCCAGCGCGTCCGTACATGGTGCGCTTCAGCATCTTGAGGCGGTTGATCTGTCCCTCGACCGGACCATTGCTCCAGTCCAGCTT
>JAFAOB010000381.1 GCA_019238055.1 Alphaproteobacteria bacterium | reverse complement strand
GCCTTCTGTGCGGTCGTGATCCTGACGATGTTCGCCGCCGAAACCTTCGATTCCCGCCTGATGTGGGACACCGCAATCGGGCGAGCCGCGCCTGCGGCCAAGCCGACGACGTGATCGGCCATTGACAGTGACGGCTCGGCGCGCCGGTATTGCGTGATGCTCAAAGCTTGGGAACAAAGATGGATGAACTGAGACGCGCCGATCCGCTGGCGCGGGCGCGTGAATTGGCCCCGATAATCGCCGCCACGGCTGACGAGGCCGAAAAGCTGCGCCGTTTGCCATCGGCTCTCGTCGATCAGCTGCATCAGGCGCGCCTCTTTCGCATGCTTTACCCGCGCTCGGTCGGCGGCGACGAGGTCGAACCCGGACTTTACGTGCTCGCAGTCGCTGAACTGGCGCGCGCCGACGGCTCGGTCGGGTGGTGCGTATCGATCGCCAACAGCATCGGCCTGTTCGCCCCGTATCTCGACCGCGATGCGGCCCGGCGGGTGTTCGGGTCGCCGCGCTCGACCTGCGCCTGGGGTCCGCCCAACGAGTGTTATGGCATCGCCGTGCCGGGGGGCTATCGGGTGACCGGGCGCTGGGATTTTGCCAGCGGCTGTCGTCATTCAACCTGGATGGGTGCCCACGGTACGGTCATCGAGCCCGATGGCTCACTGCGCTTGAACCGGTTTGGCCGACCAACGATCCGCACCTGGCTGTTCCCGGCCGAACAGGCAACCTTGCTCGATAATTGGAACCCGATCGGACTGCGCGGCACCGCCTCGGAATCATACACGGTCAAGGATTTATTTGTGCCCGAGGAGCTGACCGGCACGCGCGAGGACCCGACCCTGCGCCGCGAGCCGGGCAAGCTCTACGCGTTCCCGCAACAGACACTCTATTCCGTCGGCATCGCGAGCGTAGCTCTGGGCATCGCCCGGGGCATGCTCGACGCGTTCATCAAACTGGCGCAGAAAAAAACGCCGCGCGGCACCGGCCGCCTCGCCGACAACGCCGTAATCCAGGCCGAGATCGCGCGCTGCGAAGCGCGGTACGGCGCCGCCCAAACCTATCTCGTAGACACAGTGCGCGACATCTACGACCGCGCCGAAGAGACGGCGCCAATCGATGTACCCGACCGCGCCTGTGCCCGTCTCGCCGGCAGCCACGCGATAACCAATGCCGCGGCGGTCGCCGACTGGACCTATAAGGCCGCCGGTGTCGACGCGATTTTCCCGGGCAGCCCGTTCGAGCGCCGCTTTCGCGACATGCACACGGTGACCCAGCAAATCCAATCGCGCGACGCCCATTACGAAAGCGTCGGCCAGGTGCTTCTCGGCCAGCCGCCCGAGGTGTTCTTCTAAACCCTGGCCGCCGTTGAGCTTGTGCCATCCTGGCCGAGCGCTTCAGATTCAGCTTGCGTGCGCACTTAATTTACAAAATTCATGGTAGAGCTGGTAAATCCATGGCTTGGCAGAGAGGTTGAAATGAATGAGATGCCGATCCTGATCCGCCATGGCGAACGGCCGAATGTGACTTTTCCGGGCGGGGCGCTCTATTGTCCGGTGATCGGCGATGACAATGGCGCGAATGTGTCGGTGCGCACCGGCATCCAGACCTCGCCGCCCGGTTACGAGACCCGGCCGCATTCGCATCCCTATGTCGAGCTGTTGACCGTGCTCAATGGCGAGGGCGAAGCTTGGATCGAGGGCGAGGCCGGGCTCGTCAAATTAGAACCGGGAGTGACGATTGCGCTGCCGGCAAATCGGGTCCATGGCTTTCGCACCTTGGGTGACAAACCGCTTGTCACCTATGGCATCCACACTTCGAACAAGCGCGTCGTCAATTACCGCGATACGCTGGCCGATGCGGGCTGACCGCCCGGAACCACAACTCAAAACAGGAGAAAGACCATGGATATCCGCCGCATCGATCTGACCCAGCCGCCAGGCCCGCGCATGAGCCGCGCCGTTATCCATGGCGATAGGGTCTATCTGGCCGGGCTGACCGCCGGCGACACCTCGCAGGACATCAAGGGCCAGACAAAGCAGATTCTGGACAAGATCGATTCGTATCTGGCCCAGGCCGGCACCAGCAAATCGAACCTGCTATCGGCCAATCTGTGGATCAAAGACATGGCGCTGTTCGCCGATATGAATTCGGTGTGGAACACCTGGGTCGATCCCGAAAACCCGCCGGCGCGCGCCTGCGTCAAGGCCGAGATGGCACGTCCCGAGGTGTTGGTCGAAATCATGGTGACTGCCGCAAAATAACTGCCGGCCGACTACGGAGCAGGCAGTTGAACGCCGAGACTTTGGCGATCGCCGCACTTGTCGCTTCGATAGCGGCATCAGGGCTCGGCTTTGTTCTGCTGCTGCGTTTGAATGCCTTTCTGCACAGGAATGACATATCGATCGAGCCGGCGCTGTCGCGCTTCGACCAGGGTTTGCGTGACGAACTCTTGCGCAATCGCAGCATCGCTGCCGAACACGCCCGCTCGCTGCGCGAAGAGGTATCTGGCGCGGTGACCCGGCTCGGCGATTCGTTGCAGCGCGCCGTCGAGAGCCGGCTCGACGCGCTGCGCGCCGACAATGCCGAAAAGCTCGAGGCGATGCGGGTCACGGTCGACGAAAAGCTGCACCACACGCTTGAGGAGCGGCTCGGCGCCAGTTTCAAATTGGTCAGCGACCAGCTCGAGCAGGTATTCAAAAGTGTCGGCGAAATGCAAAGTCTTGCTGCCGGGGTCGGCGATCTGAAGCGAGTGCTGACCAATGTCAAAGCCCGCGGCACCTGGGGTGAGATCTCGTTGGGTGGAGTGCTCGAACAGGCGCTTACGGCCGAGCAATACGAGCGCAACGTCGAAATACGGCCGGGCAGCAATCAGCGGGTCGAATTCGCGATCCGCCTGCCGGGCGTCGATGACGCCGGGCCGCTGTGGCTGCCGATCGATGCGAAATTCCCGACCGAGGATTACGAGCGCTTGGCTGAAGCCGCCGAACGGGCCGACGCGGCCGGGGTCGAGATTGCCGGCAAGGCAATCGAGAGCCGTATCCGCCTTGCCGCACGCGATATTTGCATGAAATACGTCGCACCGCCGCACTCGACTGATTTCGCGCTGCTGTATCTGCCGACCGAGGGGCTATACGCCGAGGTCGTGCGGCGGCCGGGTCTCGTCGACAGTTTGCAGCGCGAGTGCCGCATCGTCGTCGCTGGCCCGACCACATTGCTCGCCCTGCTGAACAGTCTGCGGATGGGCTTTCGCAGCCTGGCAATTCAGCAGCGCTCAAGCGAAGTGTGGCATTTGTTGCGCGCGGTCAAGACCGAATTCGCGCGCTATGGCGAAGTGCTCGATAAGGTACAGAAAAAGCTCAACGAGGCATCGAATACGATCGAGAATGTGGCTGTGCGCCGCCGCCAGATCGATCGCAAGCTGGCCAAAGTCGAGACCTTGCCGGAGCGCGAGGCGAGCCTGCTGCTCGGCCTCGACGGCCCGATATCACCCGCATTACCGGCCGAGGATTGACCGGCACCGCGGTTCACGCGATTCCGATTTCTCCCTCAATCATGTGTTGCAGCCCGATCTCGGGGAGAGACAGCGTCACGCGCGCGGTTAGCGCCGTGCCATCTTTGAGTGCGCCTTTGGCGAGCGCATCGCGCACCGCTTTTTCGATCTCGCGCTGCGAGGTGACTCCGACCACCTTTAGGAATTTGCGGATATCCATGTTGAAGCGGTCTTCATTCATTTTCACGACCTCCATTGGCGGCGATCTGGTTGCGCCGCAGCCCCGTCTGAAGTAGACCGCCCCGCTGCTGCCCGCAACGCCTGCATCGAAACCCTTTCCGCGTCGCCTTATGCATTTGAGTTCTTGGAAGTTTCGATGACCGCTGACAGTGACAGCGCGCCATTGGCGGCCGAGCCGATGGTGGCTTGTCGCGCGCTGCGGCAGCAAGGGCGGCTCGAGCCAGATCCGGCGCAGCAATTCGCGGTCGAGCGGTTGCAGAGCCTCTATCGCGCGCTGCTTGATTATCACCCGGAGCGTGGGTTTCGCGGATGGCTCGCTCGCTTTGGCCTCGCTGAGGATCACGGCGAGCATGCGCCAATGGGGCTTTACCTGTGCGGTCCGGTCGGGCGCGGCAAATCGATGCTGATGAATCTGTTCTTTGCCTCGGTGCCGCAGCAGCGAAAGCGGCGCGTGCACTTTCACGCGTTCATGCTCGATATCCATGAGCGCGTCGAGGATGAACGCCGCGCCCATACTCATGATCCCTTTGCCAAGGTCGCCGCCGACATCGCCGCCGAGGCGACGCTGTTATGCCTCGACGAACTTCAGGTCGACGACATTGCCGATGCGATGATCCTTGAACGCCTGTTTACGGCACTTTTCGATGCTGGCGTCGTGATGGTCGTGACTTCGAACCAAGCGCCCGAAGAATTGTACCCGCATGGCCTGCATCGCGATCGGTTTCTGCCCTTTACCGCGCTGTTGCAGCGCAAGCTCCACGTCCTCCATCTCGACAACGGCCGCGATTACCGCTTGGCACGGCTGGTTGGCCAAACCGTTTATCACACGCCGCTGGGCGAAGCTGCGCGTCGAGAATTGGAAGCAAGTTTTGCCGAGCTGAGCGATGGCGAACCGGGCGGTCGCGTCAGTCTGATCGTCAAAGGCCGCGCGCTTATCGTGCCGCGGGCGGCGCGTAACGTCGCATGGTTCAGCTTTGACGATCTGTGCGCCAAACCGCTCGCGGCGGCCGACTATCTCGCGATCGCCCGGCGCTTTGCCGCGGTTATCCTCGAGGGCATCCCGCGGCTCGGGCCCGAGCAGCGCAACGAGGCGCGCCGCTTCAACATCCTGATCAATACGCTCTATGAGGCGTGCACGCTTCTTGTCGTCTCGGCCGCGGTCTCACCCGGCGAGATCTACACCGCAGGCGACGGCATCTTTGAATTTGAGCGCACCGTCTCGCGTCTGATTGAAATGCAGAGCGCCGAGTATATTGCCAACCGCGCCGGTTAGGTGGGCCCGTTATCCACCGCGAATGCGATCCGGTAGGTCGCAGCGACCGCGGTAGCCTCACCCCGGATAGGCGCGGCGACCGCTATCGCGCAGCCACAGCCGCACGAGGTGGCGCTTTCGCGCCGGGTCGGGATCGTCGACAAAGGCGGTGCGGCTATGCCCCAACGCACGGTTATCGACATATTGAATCTGGCCCGGTTCAAGGTCGAAATCGACTGACAGTGCTTCGTCCTCGACGATGTCGAGTATCGCGGTGAGCGATGCCTCCCCCGCCGGGTCGACCGGTTCACCACGGAGCGCATAGCCGCTATTGATCTGATGCAGGCTGAACCGGGCCTTGAGTTCGGCGCCATTCTCGAAAACCGGGGCGGCAAAGATTGGGCTTTCACCCGGGTGGAACTCGCGCTGGCGATCAAACCAAAACGGCTCGTAAAGCCGGCCCAGCCGCTCGGGGCAGTGCACCAGCATTTGATTGTGGGTGGTATGAAAGCTGATGACCCGGCTGTGGCCGCCGCTCATCGCGCGCCGCAAGCATAACAGGCCGACATAGTCGGGCGGCGTGGCGTTATAGGCGTTGTCGATGTGAAAGCGGATCTCGATGTTAGTCTTGTCGGGCCGCACCCCCGATCCCGGCAGCGCCTCCTGCCCGGTGTCAAGCACATCGTAGATCAACGTCCCATCGAGCTTTTGCGCGACAGGACGGGCGATCATGCTCGACAACAGCCAATAGATCGCGGTCGCCTCGTTCGCAGTCATCTCCTCAATCGGTAGCCGGTCGATGACCGCAAAGCGCACACCTGATGCGAGGATCGTACGCGCCCGCGCCATCGCTTGGCGGCAGGCCGGCATCGCGAAATCCTCTGCCGACAGAACGACCGTTGGCAGCGGATAGGCGCGCAATTCATCGACAATCCGCCGGATCTCATCACGACAGGCGGCGTCGAGCCCAACCTGCCAATCCTCGGCGCGTATATCGGCGCGTACCCAGGCGCTCAGCCCCTCGATCGGTCGGTTCGGGATGGATAAATCAGCCATGGCTTTTCCAAACGACATCCATGCTCGATCCAGGATGCCAGCCATACCGGCGTAGTGCAACATGCCGCATCGGATCGCTGCCGCTCCGGTCCGCCGGCGAAAGGCCTCAGCCCGTCGGCAGGCCAGGGATCGCGATGCCGAGAGTCTGGATGATCAGAAAAACGTATAGCGCAAGCACGACTGCGGTGCCGATCGCCGCTGTCACGTGGGTCAGGCGATCGTTCGCGAACGGACCCATGATGTCCCGCCGCCGCGTGAACATGACCAGCGCCACCATCGGCAACGGCAAGGCGATGCTCAGCACGATCTGGCTGGCGACAAGGGCCTGGGTGGCATCGACGCCGAGGGCAACGACGACGAGCGCCGGCACCATCGTCACAATCCGGCGCAGCCAGACCGGTATTGCAAAGCCGACAAAGCCTTGCATGATCATCTGCCCGGCCATCGTGCCGACCGCCGAACTCGATACGCCGGAGGCGAGTAAGGCGATCAAGAATATGCTGCCAGCGGCTGCGCCGAGTAGCGGTGCCAAGGTGTGGTAGGCTGTCTCGATTTCGGCGACGTCGCTGTGCCCGGCATGGAACGCGCCTGAGGCCATCATCACCATCGCTATGTTGACGAGACCAGCGACCGCAAGGGCGAGGACGACTTCGCGGTTCGATGCGCGGACGATGCGCCGCTTGTCGGTCATATTGCGCGCCGGGATGCGCGCTTGGGTCAGCCCGGAATGCAGATAGACCGCGTGCGGCATGACCGTAGCGCCGATGATGCCAACGGCGAGTACCAGCGCCTCGGGACCGTCAAGTTGCGGCACGACCGAGTGCCAAGCCGCAGCAGCCCAGTCGACCGGCGCAATAAATACCTCGATCAGATAACAAAGACTGATCGTCGCAACAAGGCTGCCGATAATCAGCTCGATCGGCCGGAAGCCGTTTCGTTGAAACGACAGAATGCCGTAAACCACGATTGCGGTGATCAGCATGCCGGCGAGCAGCGGGATCCGAAACAGCAGCGATAATCCGATCGCCCCACCGAGAAATTCGGCGAGATCGGTCGCCATCGCGGCGATCTCGCTGACGACCCACATCGCCAAAACGACCGGGCGCGACAACTGCTCGCGGCAGAGCTCGGCAAGATTGCAACCGGTGACGATCCCCAGTTTGGCCGAAAGCGCCTGGAACAGCATCGCGATCAGGTTCGCGAGCAGCACCACCCAGAGGAGCCCGTATCCGTATTTGGCGCCAGCCTGGATATTTGTCGCAAAATTTCCCGGGTCCATATAGGCAATCGAGGCCATCACCGCGGGGCCGGCAAAGGCGAGATAGCCGCGCCAGCCGCGCCTGCCGTCGAGTGCATCGCGCGCCGCTCGGATCGTCCATTCCGATAAAGCGCCAAGCCGGCCCACACTTTCGCTGGTCATCCAAGACATTGCAAACGATCGCGCTGTGCGCCTCAGAGTTGTAGGGCTGCGTTGGGATTGACACGTCTTACAGCCACAAACGCCCGAGCGCCGCGAACGGTGCGTCGCGATCTACTCCGTCAGACTTTCGTGTAAGTCACGAGTGGCCGGATCTGGAATGCCCGATCATCGCTTGGAGCCGTATTGGATTTCGGCTGCCGTTGATCCAGGTCAGCGCGGCGCGATCATAGGTGAATTTATCGGCTCAGGTTCTTGGTTGGAGGATGCGAAGCTGGGGATCTGGTTGGCGCCAAACAGGATCGCGATCAGCAGTGCCAGATCGGAAGAGTGGCCCTGAGAGCTGACGGATTAGACCGCAAGTCCGTTATGGGCAGTCGCATGGTGCTTTCTGCCATCCGCACTCCCGGTGAAGTATGTCGATCAGCGCTTGTAAGTAATGGCAGCGATCGCGACCGCAAACGGAAAATGGGACGCGGCGGCGCGCTGGACACCGCAGACCGACGATCTTTGACCAGGCTCATTCCGCACAAGCGGAATGAGCCTGGCTGATGTTTAGCGGGTGGTGTGCTTGCGGATGAATACCTTCATCCGCTCGATCGCGCGAGGTGCATAGGGCGCGTCGGGTTTGCCGGTCATAAAGCCGTGATTGGCGCCCTCATAAAGCTGCAATTCGGCCTCGCCCCCGGCCTTCTGATAATCGGCTACGAACTTGCGCATCACCTCGACCGGAACCCATTCATCCTTGTCACCGCCAAAGATCAGCGCCGGCGGCAAATAGACCTTTTCACCGCGTTCGAGGATGCGGGGCGGGTTGCCTTCTTCCATCGTCGCCGCATCGCCCCAGAAATTGTGATGATTTTCGAGAAGCTCGGCATTGCCGGCCTTTTTGGCGAGCTCGTAGCGCAAGAGCGGGTCAAGCACGCCCCAGCCCGAGATCACAAAGGCGAGTTTCGCATCGAGCGCCGGGGCGTCGGGCAGCCATAACTCACTGTACCGCGGATCCTCGGGCCGCATTGCCGCGAGCAGCACCTGATGGCCGCCGCTGGATGTGCCAAAGCTGCCGACCCACTCGGCGCGGCTTCTGAATTCACCGGCATTGGCTTTGAGCCAGCGGGCCGCGAGGTTGATGTCGGCGAGCGAGGCGGGATAGGGCGCCTCGGGCGGCATGCGGAAATCGATCGAGGTGACAAGGATGCCGCTCTCGGCGAGAGCCTTGGCAATGAAATCGTTGTCGGTGCGGTCCTTGTTGACCCAGGCGCCGCCATGCACCTGCAGCACGGCCGGGAACGGCCCCATCCCGCTCGGACGATAGAGCCTTGCCAGCAATGGTCGCCCGCCCTGGCGCTGATATTCGACATCCTCGATGCGGATATCGTGGCGAGCCTCGGCATCAAGCGTAGTCGACATCGGCTATTCCCTCGTTCTCGTGGTTCGAGAATTATTCTAATCAACGGGCACGCGCCGATCCACTCTCAGCTGTGCAGCCTTGCGAGCGCCATCGGTACCATCGGATGATTGCGGTGCAGTTCGAGAACCCGGCGTTCGAGGCGGCCGCGCAGTACCGGCGCCTGGGGAAAGACTCGATCGGTCCAGAACCGTTTTGCCGGGTTGAAAAAGCCGATCGTATCGAGAAAGGCGATCGTGAAATAATAGGATTCGGGAATTGACTCGCCGACCGCACGGGCCATAACCGTTCCCTCCGGTGCGATCGCGGTTTCGAGACACCAGCCGAGCAGACGATCAATCTCCTCTCGGGCGCGGTCCCGCTGATCGGCCCGCATCTGCGGCCAGCCAAAACTGAACAGAACCGCAACATCGTAATTGTTGTGGCTCGTCATTCCTTCATCGTCGAGCCAACCATTGGGATAGCGATCGTCGCGGATCGCGAGCAATGTGTCGATCAGCCGCTCCCAATGACCGATGTGGCCGTCGAGGTAACGCGCCATGTGAAAGGTCATACTGAGGTCAGCGGTACGCCACCGCCGCCCATCGACTGCATAGTCCGCGCCGAAAAAGCCAGTCGCTGGGTCCTGCCATTCGGCAAGAAAATTCCGGATCGCGTCTTCGAGCCCGGGGTGCCATTGGTACCCCACCGGTCGGCAGCGCAGGATCAGCCGAACGAGGTCGGCCGTGGCGAAGTTAAGTTCCTTGCGATGGTCGATACCCTGTTCAAGGCGGGACAGGGTCAGGCCTTCGAGATAATTCCTCAGGCGATCTGGATGGTTTATGCGATCCAGAAAACGCGGCGGGCTTACATCGGGGATGAAATCATCAGCGAGCATCGGGTCGGTCGAGGCATCGAGCTTTAAAAACCAGACCTCGGTTCCGATACCGAAGCTCCCTTGTTCATCGCGCAATGGAAAAATACTAGCCGAGGCACTTGCGAAAGCGCGAGCCCTTGTGAGCACCCTCGCCGCCGCCGCTGCATCGCCGGTATATTGCAGGCGCCAGCGCAGTTCGCCAATCGCTTGGCGCGCACGGACGGTATCGCAGCCGGCGGCTTCGTCGTGATCGAGCCCATTCTCGATGTCGCGGATCTCGGGAAGGGCAGCCCGGCCCAGTTCAGCGATCGCAGGGTAAAGCCGGGCAAGTGCCGGTTGCGGGCTCCAGCCTCGCGGTGCCGGAACAATGGCTTCACGAGGGCGAAGCGGCACCCGATCTCACCCTCGCATCGGCGAGCGCACCTTCAACTTCTGCCTGTATCGGCGGCGAGCGCACCAACGCACCAAAGGAAATCACGCAAAACAATCCGGCAAAAGCGATGGTGAGGGCTAGAACCAGCTGGCTGCCGCTTGGGCCAAGCGTCAGCGCCGCCGTCGCACTCGCCGCTCCGGTCATCTGGATGAAGCTGCCTAGACCCGAGGCGGCGCCGACAATTTGAGAATTGGTACCGAGGCTGCCGACGGCGGCGTTAGAGGTGATCAGGCCACTGCCGCAGCAGACAAAAATCACCGGACCGACCACGCTAAAGGGGTGAGGTATGTGGGCTAGCGCCAAGGCCACCATGATCAGCCCGGCCGGGACGAGGATCATCATGCCGATCGCGATGACGCGGTCGATCCCAAGCCGCCCGGTCAAGCGTTGCGAGACAAAGCTGCCGATGATAAAGCCCAATGGCGGCAGCGCTGCGTAATAGCCATAGTGCTCAGGTGTAAGGCCAAACTTGCCGATCAGCACGGCCGGAGCCCCGGCGGCGAAGATGTGAAAGCCGGCATGGGCGCCGGCACCGGAAAAAGCATAGCCGATAAACCGACGCGTGAGGACCAAGGTGTGGTAACTTGCGAGCATTCGCTGCCGCTCAAGGCTCTGCCGCTGACCACGGTTGCCGTCGGGAAGGTAGCAAATGACGAGCGTGATCGCGAAACACGCGAGCGCCATAACCACCAAGAAGTTGGCCCGCCAGCCAAACCATACCTGCAAATACCCCCCGAGCACCGGCGCGAAAGCCTGCAGCAGTGTGGAGACGATCACCCGCCCGGCAATGACCTGAGCAGCCGCCTCGGGTCTCCAAACATCGCGGGTTACAGCCCGGCCGATGACCATCCCGGCACAAGCGCCGATCCCTTGCAGAATACGGGCTGCTATCAAGAACTCAATCGTGGGAGCTGCGGCGCAACCAAGGCTGCTGAGGGCGGTCAAAACCAGGCCGCAGATCAACATTCGCTTGCGGCCAAAGCGATCCGACAGCGGTCCCAGGACCAGCATGCTGGTTGCGAAAGCCAAGAGATAGGCGACAAACGTGAATTGCACACGCGCAATCGAGGTATGCAGCCCATGGGCGATCGCCGGGACCGAGGGCACATAAATAGTCGACGCCACCAGTCCTAGTGACAGCGAAACCGTCAAACTGAGCAGCAGGCCCCTGCGGCGAAGCTCCATGAACCCGTTGGAAATAAGCGAGCGGTCGGAAGGTTCAGGTATGATCAAGACCGCTCCCCCAACTCGTTCGATCAGAGTGCGTTTTCGACCGCTTTGACTGCGATATTGCGTCCCGATGCAGCGGGCGCGATCCCCGTGCCCAGCATCCGCGGCGCGATACACCGGTCAACCGTACCGGCCGCTTGGCGAGCCAATGGTCGAGCGGGGTCACCGGCAGCGCCAATTCGCTGCCGTCGCAATCGGGCAAAAGTAACACCGTGACCCGCGGCGTACCCGCAGGCAGGCTGATTTGCAACCGTCGGATCGGCGGACCGGCGGCACGCTGTCCGGCTTTATCGGCGCAACGCGGCAGTTCGAACACGTGCCGCGTGTTGCCGGTCGGCCGACCGTGCAGCTGTTCCGCATCGGCGCGCAGAAACGCCCGCGGCGGCGGCGGCGGCGATAATAGGAAGCGAGCACTGGCCGGCTCCAAAATCCGCGCATCGAATCGATCGTCGCCAATTCGAAAACGCGCCAGAGATCCGCTTAAAGCAACGGGTTCGGCGGCAGTGTGCAGCGTCCATGTGATCTCGCTGCCAAGCTCGATATCGATCTCGTCCTGAATCACGATCTGACGGCCGAGCAGAGCTGCTCCGCGACGGACAGTCCCTGGCAGCTGTCCATATACCCGTGACAGATCCAGCACCACCCATTTGTTGTCGCCATCGACACAACTGCCAATAATCGATGCCGGCGAATCGGGGATCTGATCGCGCCCCCCGATGGTGAGCGTGTTGTGGCCGCCCGCCCGCGAGCGGTAATATTGCCATCGCTGTCCAGAACCCCTATCACCGCCGTGGTCGAAATACCCAGGCAAATCGTAATCGTCTGGACCCAGGTCGACAACCCAGCGATGCCTGGCGCCGTCAACAATAAAAGTGCCGGCATCCGCCTGAGCATGCAGAAATATCTCTTCACGCTGAGCGGCCTGGCCGCCGCTTCCGGTGGCAGTATTGCCCCCTTTAATCGCCAGATAGACCGGACGCGACTCGTCCACGTATGACCAGGTGTTACGAAAGCACGCAAGATCACCACTGCGGAAGATTTTGCCGGTGGGCAGGTTCAAAGTCATCGGTGAGGCATGACCATGGTTTGGCCAGATCGCTGCAAACGGTAGATACCAGCCCTCGCTCTCACGCACCAGCCAGGAGTCGATTGGTCTCCCAAAGCGATGCGCGAACCAGGTTAGCGAAGAGACATCATAGCGCAGTTCCGAATCCCCAAAATTAAATGTATCACCGGACGGACCGACCGCATGCAGTGCGAAGTCGCCTGTATGCGGAAAGCCTGGGCAGTCAGCAAGCCCAAAGCTGTCGCCCAATGTGTTCTCCAGAGCCGCTACCATCAATCCGGCATAGCGCATCGCCAGTGACCAATAGCTGAGGCCCTCGCGCCAAGCGATCTGACCGCTGTTTTCGTCGACCGCTGTGACCCACCCGCGCACCCCGAGCTCGCCCCCGCTATTGCCGACGAGCACCTTGCCCTTGACCGCCAACGGCGCCATTGTGACGGTCTCGCCCAAATTGATGTCGCCGA
>JAFAOB010000478.1 GCA_019238055.1 Alphaproteobacteria bacterium | reverse complement strand
AGCGACGCGCGCCCATGAAAATAGTCGGCCGAGGCGAGATCGAGATTGATCGAATCGATCGACATTGGCGATGCGACCGATCGCGGAGACAGAAAAGCAAAACAGGCCGGCTCCCGCTTGAGCGAAATGTTTGTCGTCGCTTCAAGGTTCCGATCGGTGATCGCAGGACTGTCGGCCATAGCAAATCCGCTCCGGAAGGCGCTCGCAACGGCGATTTCGTCGCCGCCCTTGCCAGTTGCTCAATCTAGCGAGAGATATCCGCTGTCAACCCTCTCAGATAGACTGCTTTGCGCGCGCTTGTCAAAGTACATTGTAGCGCTAGTCTGGTCTGCGGCCATCAGCCGCGCTCTGAACGGTCTATATTTTGCACGTTCTGTGGTAGCGATTGCCGATTTAGCTCAACGCACAACATTGCTTTTAGAACCGTTCGTTGTCACCTCATTCGCTCGCTTGCTTTTGTTCCGCGCGCTCGAGCGCTTCGGCGTTTAGAAACCATTCGCTTTCCGCGTTCGCGATCAGGCGAATCAGCTCGGCCCGTCGCTTCAATGCCTCGCTTACGGCTGGGCCGGTGACGCGCACACCGTCGCAGGCACCGAGCCTGCGCTCGAGCGCTTCGCGCTCTTTCGAGAGCCGCGCCACCGTCGCTTCGGCCAGCCGTGCCCGCTCGCGCAAGGGTTCGAGCAATCGTCGCTTATCGGCAGCCTGTCGCCGTGCCATGCGCCGCCCGTTCGTATCGGAGCGGCCATCGCCGTTCGCAGCTTCGGCCGGCTCCAGCACCATCCGACGGTAGTCTTCGAGATCACCTTCGAAGGGCCGTACGGTTCTGTCCGCCACCAGCCATAACCGGTCGACAACCAATTCCAGCAAATGCCAGTCATGGCTGATCAGCACCACCGCACCGGAAAACTCGTTCAGCGCCTGAACCAACGCTTCCCGGGTTTCCAGGTCGAGATGGTTGGTCGGCTCGTCCAGAATAAGAAGCGACGGCGCATCGTGTGTAACCAGCGCAAGATTGAGCCGCGCCCGCTCGCCTCCGGACAACTCGGCGACCGGCACAAACGCCTTATCCTCGCCAAACCCAAAGCTGCCGAGCCGGGCGCGCACGGTCTCAGGCAATGCGATCGGCATCAGCGCCGCCAAGTGATCATAGGCCGACTCGTTCGCTCTCATCTCCTCGATCTGATGCTGGGCGAAATAGCCGCAACGCAACTTTGGCGATCGCACGATGGTGCCTCCGAGCAGCGGAAGACGACCGGCAAGCAGACGAGCGAAGGTCGTCTTGCCATTGCCATTCGCGCCCAAAAGCGCGATGCGGTCATCCGGATCGAGCCGTAAATCGAGCCGCGACAGAACCGGCTTTTTCGGCACGTAGCCGACGCTGGCGCGTTCGAGCGAGATCAGCGGCGGGCGTAACGGCGGCGGCTCGGGAAATGAAATCCGCGGCGGCGGCTCGGCTGCGGCGATGGGAATGGGTTCGAGCCGGGCCAGCGCCTTGAGCCGGCTCTGCGCCTGGCGTGCTTTTGACGCCTTGGCGCGAAATCGGTCGACAAAAGCCTGCAACCGCTGCCGCTGGTCTTGCTGCTGTTTCGCCAAGACCGCCATGCGCTCGGCGTGCTCGCGTCTTGCCCGCAGAAACGCATCGAAATTGCCGGAATAAGCGGTCAACTTTCCGCGCTCGAGGTGCACGGTCATTGTCGTCACCGCGTTCAACACACGGCGATCGTGGCTGATCAGAATCAATGTTTGGCGATATCCACGCAAAAAATGCTCGAGCCAGAGCGCGGATTCGAAGTCGAGATGGTTGGTGGGTTCGTCGAGCAGCAGCAAATCGGGCTCGGTAAAGAGCACCGCGGCCAACGCCGTCCGCATGCGCAAACCACCCGACAAGTCGGCGAGCGGTCGCTGCTGCAGCGTGTCGTCAAGGCCAAGCCCGGCGAGAATGCGGCCCGCACGAGCGTGGGCCGAGTGGGCGCCGATCTCGATGAGCCGTGTCTCGATTTCGGCGGCCCGCATCGGATCCGGACCGGCCTCCCGTTCGGCCAGCAAACGGGTGCGCTCGCGATCGGCGGCCAGCACCGTTTCGAACGGGGTTGCGGGTCCCCCGGGGGCCTCCTGTGCAAGAAAACCGATGCGCTGGCTGCCCGGCAATTCGATTGTTCCGTCTTCCGGCTCCAAAACCCCGCGAATCAAGTTAAAGAGGGTCGATTTGCCGACGCCGTTGCGGCCAACCAGCCCGACCTTAGCGCCGTCCGGGATTTGCACATTTGCGCGATCGAGCAGACGCCGCTTGTCGATGCGATAAGTTACGTCACTGAGAGTTAGCATCCCCGCTTTATAACACGGGCCTCGGTCTCCTGCGCCGGTTTGGATTACCGGGTGCTGCCGAGAATTTCAGGGGAAGGTTTCGAATTAACGTTCCGATGATGAGAGTTGCTCGCAATCAGTTGATTGTGCTGCGGCATGAAACGATGATTGCCTGCCTTGAGGAGACGATGAGGGCAACCCTTGAGCAAATTCAGGCAATAGTTGCGCAGCATCAACGCTTTGATGCTCGTCTGCGCCGCCTTGAAAGCTCCCCGGCGTGAGTGCTTGAGATGCGGCGGCTAATTTCATCGGGATCGGCGTTCGAAGCCGCGGCCGGGTATAGCCGCGCCGTGGTAGATGGGGAATGGGTATTCGTCGCCGGCACGACCGGCTTCGACTACACGCAAATGACAATCGCCGACAATGCGGCCGAGCAGGCGCGGCAGGCCTTGCGCAACATTGAGGCGGCTCTCGCGGAGGCTGGCGCCACCCTCGCCGACATCGTACGCGTGCGTTATTACCTGCCCGATCCTGCCGATTGGCCTAGAACCGTACCTATCCTGGGCGAAGTTTTTGGCACGATCCGCCCGGCGGCAACAGCGCTCATCTGCGGTCTTGTCGATCCGCGCATGAGGATCGAGATCGAAGTCACCGCCCGCCATCGGGGTCAAATCCCCGCCGCCGGCCAAACGGCATAGCCGTTTGTTTGATGGGCGAAAGCAATACCCTTTGGCGGGCGCTCATCCGCCTGGCGGAGCAATCTCGGCGGGTTGGGGCCGCAACCCGGTACGCCATGGCTCGGCGAACCCCACTAAGCTCATGCGCCCGTCGGGGAGGGAGCGGTCCGATCGGCGACGCGCATACCACGCAGCGCCGTCGCGATCCCGGCGATGATCGCAAACAGGCAGGCGCTTAGAAAGATATGGGTCGGCGCCATTTTGCTTAGTGCGGCAGCCTAGCCCTACAGTTGCATTCTGATTGAGCCCTGCCTATCTCTCCCGTGGTCGGGAGTGTTTAGACCGAACTTTGCCCACTTTTGGACTTACATCGCTGAAAAGATCTGATATATGGCGTAATTACAGTCATGTAATGTATCGATTTTGATGGACATTCTGTGTGGGAATGAC
>JAFAOB010000371.1 GCA_019238055.1 Alphaproteobacteria bacterium | reverse complement strand
CGACATTTTCGATCAACGCCGCGAGACCGTCGAACACCCGTTTGGCTCGATCAAGCAATGGATGAACCACGGAGCGTTTCTGATGCGAGGGTTGGAGAAGGTGCGCGCCGAGTTCAGCCTGACCGCGCTCGCCTACAATCTCCGGCGTGTCCTCAACATCGTGGAGCTGCCAAAGCGGATTGCCGCGCTCCCGGCCTAAAGGCCACACCTGAACGCCGTACTGATCAATTCCGGGGAGTTGTCGAGCGTTACGGCATTGGACAGGTCTTCACAAACCAAATTCTCTGGCTCAGAACACTCACTCAGTGCAAGGCGGATTGATACAGCGGTCGTCCGCGCCGCCGCCGGTGTTTCCACACGGTCTGCATGCTTTATGCGAAGCCGGGAGACTTCTGCCGCCGTGTCCGGGGAAGGTGCGGTCGGTGCCGGTATCGAGGGCAGCGTCGACTCACATTCCGTCCTGTGCTGCGATTGCGTCCGTTACGCAGCATCGAGGGTGCGATGCCCAGCTCGCTGGTGATTTGCGTCAATGGCCGATCGCTGCTCGCCAATAAGGCTATCACCTCTCGCTTGAACTCATCCGTAAAATGGCGCCGTTCCTGACCCATTCGACACCTTTCCGCTCCCGTCGGAGCCTAGCAAAGGTGTCCACCAATCCGGAGGAGGCTCAATGCCAGCTTTGATCGAGGACATTGTCGAGACCAAGCTAACCAATGATCCGCATGGATATTGGGCGACAGCTTTCTGCGTGCGATCGATCTCGCAATCAAGGCTGGTGCGCTGCAAAAGGATCGGCGCTCGTTCGTATTGCGGATCTCGATTGCACTCGAAGGCGAGTGCAATCGCTCAGACAAACCGATCCGTCATCAACAGCGCACCGGCAGTAAGATGTTTCCGGCGGACGAAGCGGTGTGGCAATACGCGTGCCCGGGCCCAGCGAGCGCATCATCGGCCAATACCGGTTCAGGTGATAGCCGGTGCCGTTCATGCTGAGCCCGCAGCTGGCGAGATATTCGAATGAAGTCGGTCGCAAGCTATCATTAAACGGTGCTGGTAAGGCATACCTGAACGGCGACGGCGAAGATCAGCAATCCCCTCATTGGTTTTCACGGCCGGAACTTAAGCAACCAACTCGGTTTTTATGGCAATCTTGCAAGCAGCCGCTACAGACCGACGCTATTGTGCATGATGCCGCCATCGGCAAAGATCGTGGTCGCCGTCAGATAGCTCGCGCCGTCGCCGGCGAGAAAGCCGACGACACGCGCGATCTCGTCCGGGCGCGCCAGGCGCTGTAATGGGATTGCTTTGTTGAGCAGAGCAAGCTTCGCCGCGTCCTGCATCGTCGAAACGTTGATTGGCGTCGCAACTGCACCCGGCCCAACCCCGACCACGAGAATGTTATGCGCGGCGAGTTCGACCCCGGCGGTGCGCGTCAGCATGCGCATCCCGCCTTTCGAGAGGCAGTACGGCGTGTTGCCCGGCATCGGCCAATCCTCGTGGACCGAGCTGATGTTGATGATCCGGCCGCCATCACCCTGCTTGATCATCTGCTGGGCGGCGATTTGCGTACCAAAAAACGCGCTCTTCAAATTAATTGCCATAACCCGTTCGTATTGCTCCTCGGTGGTGTCGAGGACCGAAGTACGGGTTTCGACGCCGGCATTATTGACCATGATATCGATCCGACCAAATCGGTTCACCGCCTGGTCGACGAGCATCTGCAGATCGCCAGGTTTGCTGACATCGGCTTTGACGCCGATCGACTGATCCCCGAGTTGGGCGACCTCGCGTTCGAGCGCCTCGGTCGCCTCAGGGTGACAGATATAATCGATGACAACATTGGCCTGTTGGCGCGCCAGTTCGAGAACGATCGCCTGGCCGATGCCGCTGTTGCCACCGGTGATGATCGCGACCTTATTCTTTAGTGACATGTGCCTCCTCTCGATTGGCATTCGGTTGCTAACGAGTGTTGCCTATGACGAGCCGGTGGCGTCGAGCACGATCTGGTCGTATTGCCAGAGCCGCTCAATAAAGCTG
>JAFAOB010000368.1 GCA_019238055.1 Alphaproteobacteria bacterium | reverse complement strand
TATCGCAAATTTGCCAGGCTGCGCATCGACGCTGTAAATCACGCGCTTGCCGGAATACCCGAGGAGCGTGTGCGCTATCATTTGTGCTGGGGAAGTTGGCACGGGCCGCATACCCACGACCTGCCGCTCGAACACATCATCGACCTCATTCTTGAGGTCAAGGCGCAGACCTATTCCTTCGAAGCCGCCAACGTGCGGCACGAGCACGAGTGGCGCGTATGGCAAAAGGCGAAGCTGCCTGCCGGCAAGATGTTGATGCCGGGTGTCGTCAGCCACGCCACCAATCTCGTCGAACACCCGACCCTGGTCGCCAACCGCATCCTGCGCTACGCCGCGATCGTCGGTCGCGAGAATGTCATTGCGGGCACCGATTGCGGCCTCGGTGGCCGGGTTCATGCCGACCTCGCCTGGGCTAAACTGCGCACATTGGTGGAAGGCGCGCGGCTTGCATCGCAATCCCTTTGGGCTTGATGCGTGTTTTCCGTGTTCCGAGTTATACGGCTCGGCCGCAGTGTGGCCCGGCTCCGCGCACTGCCGCAGCCACGTGGCGATGATGGCCACGCACACCGCGGACCGCGGAGCCGCGGCTCAATCAAACGCTAGCCGGTTGGGAGCAGCAGGCGCGTAGCAGCGGTGCGGACAGCCTCGGGCAGCGATGCCGGGCGGCGCGCGTCCATATCGAGCTGCACGCCAAACTGACCGAGACGGGCGTATTCCTGCCCGCTGCGCGGGTCCGACATGCGATGAAAAAACCGGATCGAGGAGTTGCCGAGATGGGCGATACCCGTCTCGATCAGGTAGCGGTCGCCGAGACGAGGAGATCCCGCAATCCGCAACGCGAGTTCAAAGGTCGAATAGCCGCGCCGTTCGGCTTTGATGTAGTCGCTGGTCATCCCGATTGCCGCCAGGCTCTGGATATTGGCGTCGGTAAAGCGCTGGACAAAAGCGGCAAGCGAGAACCGGCCAAACTCGTCGAGATCGCCCGGCCGCACCCGGCCGCGGGCGGTCGCGATCGAGCCCTCCGTCGAGGCGGGATCGGCCCGCCTTTCGGTTTCCGGTCCTTCCCATATAACCACCGCCTCCCCAACCGATTTGCGTTCGGCATCGGGCAGTGGCACCGTGTCCCATACCTCTTCGACCCAGGTCACGATTTCGCTGTTTGCCGAATCGACAAATCGGTGGCCAAAACGCACCGCTGGGTCGAGCCCGATTGGCGCGCTTTCGACATGAAAGCTGGCGCCGACACGCAACTCGCGGGCAAAACGCAACGTGAGGCGCCGCGGAAAAACACCGGCACTTACTGGCTCGGACAAGCCGAGCAAATCGGCAAGTGTGGCCGAAGCCTGATCGATACGGTCAGCATAATAGGCGATCGTGAAATGCTCGGTGATGTCGCATTCCCAGGGTGCTACCGTGCTTCGGCAGGTTTCGATCCATTTCGCCATGTTCGCCCGCTCCGATTACAGCAGTGTCAGATCAGCCGCCATTGCCCGTCGGGCTGCAAGCAGCTGCTGAGCGTGTAATGCTCCGGTCCGACTGGCCTGCGGTTTGTTGTCAACCTGTAGTCAAGAGTTTCGCATTGCTGACCATTTCGTACGAATTTCCTTGCAAGCGTGATTTGGCCAGAATTTCCTGACTCCGGATTGTTCCACTTTGCGGTGGTGCCGACCGGTTTTCCATGCACATCGTCATTGACCGTGCGCCGGATAAGGGCGAGGTCGCGACTGGTAAGTTCGATATTTGTTCGCATTCCTGGTCCGAGAAACTGGGCTTGGGCCGGCAGACAGGAGAGAAGCGTGGCAACCAAAACGATTACTCTGATCGGCGTCGACATTGCTGTGCTCTGCACAATTATTAAATGAGATGCGATGCTGATGTGCGAGGCTGCCGTGCGGCGTTGATCGAGGTCAACAAAAAAATCAACTTACAGGCTGGATCATCGGAAAGGTTCCCGGCAATGGTCATGTATCTGGGCGAGGATGACCTTCGCGGGCTGTTCGATTGGGAGCCTCTGATCGCAGCAATGGAGGCGGCGCTGGCTGGCTTCTCTATGGGGCACGCTATTCAGCCCGTGCGCGAAATGCTGACGATTGAGGAGGGCCGCCGCTATCTCGGGGTCATGCCGGCGATTACCGAGGATGCGATGGGCGCCAAACTTGTCAGCTTTTACCCAGGCAATGCCGGCAGTGGCATCGCGACACATCATGCAATGATTTTGCTGTTCCGCACGGATACCGGCAAGCCGCTCGCGGTGATGGACGGTCGATTGATCACCGAGATGCGCACTGCGGCGGTTTCGGCGGCGGCGACCAAATATCTTGCCCGGGCCGACAGCCGGGTTCTGGCGCTGCTCGGCAGCGGCGTGCAGGCAGAGGCGCATCTGCACGCGCTGCAACGGGTGCGCAGCTTTGACGAAATCCGAGTATGGAGCCGCGCGGCAGAGCACGCGCAGCGCTTTGCCGACCGTCATCGAGCCAAGGCCATGCCCGCCGAGGACGCGGTTCGCGACGCCGATGTTGTCGTTACCGCGACGAGCGCAGTCGAGCCGATCCTCAAAGGCACGTGGTTGAAGCCTGGGTCGCATGTTAATGCGGTCGGCGCGCCGCGGCCAACTTGGCGCGAACTCGACGACGCAGCGATGGCAAATGTGCTCGTGGTTGATTCTCGCGCCGCGGTTTTGAAAGAGTCAGGCGACGTGATCCTGTCAAAAGCTGAGATCAATGCCGAAATCGGCGAGATCTTCGCCGGCAGGGCATCGGTTTCGGCAGAAGCGACGACGATTTTCAAATCGGTTGGGATCGCGGTCGAGGATATCGCCGCGGCGCAACTCGCCTATCAGGTTGCTGTCGCCCGAAAAGGGCGCCGCGCCGCGGAATCAAGAGGTTGCTTATCGCGAGGACCGCGGCGGCAAAAATGAAAAGAACCCATTTTGGCGCGCCACCCGCGCCTGCCGCCTCCGCTCGCGTGCTTCCGCATACTCTGCGAGTGCCACTCGGTCCTGCGGCGCCACCGAGCCCTGGGTTGGCAGCAGGCACGCGGTCGGACAGCGGGTGATGCCCCGCCTGCGCATGAATTCGGCAACCGCCGTTTCGCTGGCGATTTCGATACTCGTTGCCTCCGTAGCTGATTTTTCCTGAGTGATCACGCTCTGTCACCCTCTGCTTGCCGCCGCGATTGGCGGGCAAAGGGCTATCTAGTCGGCCTGTCCGGCGAAATGTATGAAGGAGTTCACACTGGGTCTCGCTAGCAGCGAGGGGATCACAAATTGCGGCGCCAGTCGTTAGTAACCCGCCGAGGCCAAGCCCAGTAATTGTTCTGGGCTTGACGCTCGTAAGACGCCGTCAATTTCCCGAAATGTTCCGCTCTGGTGGGAAGCCGGTTCCCGGCGATGTTTCGACGATCACATCCGGCTGAACCGGCTTGGTGCCGATGAACAGCTCGACGGCTCCGGGGTCCAACATTTCTGCCGGTGGAACACGGGTCTTGTACGGAATTCCATACTTTTCGAATCCGTCGAGCAGAATCTTCACAGTATCCGAGCCGGAGCCGGCATTATCATAGACGTTGACGGCCATCGCGCTGATCTTGCCAAAAATCGTTGTCGTTTCCGGCCCTCGGGCATCCCACTTCGCCGCTTTTAGCACGTCGGCGATTTCGGTCGCATAGTAATAGGCCTCGATATCATTGGGAATGCATGATACGACAACTTTACGGCCGCCGCCGAAGGACCACAAGTAATTCGTGAGTTTAGTAGCCATATCCCCAGCAAGGGATCGGCCGCGCGTGCTCTCTTCGAGTTTTGCGAGCTGCTGTTCGAGTGACTTGACCCGGATCTGCAGCTCTGTCGATCGATCATGTCGGGCGAGACGTGCAATCTCCTCCCCGTCCGTCCACACTTGCCACACGGTCGTCGCCAGCGCGGAAATACCGAGGATCGCAATCGCCGCCAGCCGCGATTGCCTGACGAAACTACGCCTCGTCGGAAATGTCTCGGCCGCAAGCGCAAGAGCACTGAGCGCGGCAATCAACAGCGCCGGCACCCAGGGGAATGCTTGTGAAACCGCCACAGGCTGCTCACCACAACGTAGAAACGATGATAGCGGAACTACTCGGCGGCAATAGCGAGATCTGCCGGCTCGGCGGGCTCGCGTCCGCCCGCGCCGATGAACAATACCATGAACGCTGCGCCGATCAGCAACAGACCAGCGAACATAAACGCCTCGAGGTAAGGACTTTAGCAAAAATAACTTGAACACTGAAGGCATTTCCAGCACTCTTTTGGCATGGGGGATCCGGGGATCATCGGGAGCAAATATCGAGCGCTGGCGGGTCGGCTGGACGAGGCGACGCTGCGGCTTTGGGCTGCGGTGGA
>JAFAOB010000367.1 GCA_019238055.1 Alphaproteobacteria bacterium | reverse complement strand
GCAGCGCCGAGCAGTTGACCCAGGCGATCCGGGACTTCACCGCCGCTTACAACGAACATGCTGCGCCGTTTGTCTGGCGAAAGCGCGAGGTCAAAGGCTCGCAGTTGCGGCATACTATCGTCAATTTATGCAATTAGACACTAGTTGCAGCCGATCGTCTTCGGCTCGCGGCGCAATGCCCAGCGGACCGTGGTACCACCGGGCGCGGCTGTCCCGCTCAAAACCACCTGCTGTGTCTTCCGCACCTCTCCAGATCCGAAATAGATGCTCTCGGCGAGGCTCAATTCGGCGCCTGACGCTCGCAACTGCCAGCAATTACCGCTGGGCAAGCGCAGCGCTACGGTGGTTTGGCCTTGGATCAGCGAGGGCTCGATCGAGGGGTGGAGATGGAAGCGCACTGCAAATCTCGCCCCCGGACGCTCGGCAAGCCGGTCCTCGCCGCGCAGATCATCGCCATCGGCGTCGAGGAACAATTCTCGGGTATAGATCAGTCCGAATCGGTCACGGTAACCGTCATGAGTTGCCGAGATCCACTGCTGGCCCTCGTGTTCGGCGCGCTCGCAGGTAACCGATATTGGCGCGCGATGGAGAATCCCGTCATCGCGGATTTCGGTCGAGTTTGTGTCGGCAACGACCAGCACCGAATGCGCGGCGCTCGCGCGCGGCAGTCGCTCCAGGTTACGCTTTGGGCCGCGATAGGCCCCGCAATTGACGATAATGCGCTCCCGATCATGGCTCATCTCAAAGGAGAGCGCGCCCGCATGGGCATGGCTGTCGAAACCCGGCGGTGGGCGGCTACCGGTGTCGACGATCACCAGGCTTTTACCGGCCTGCAGCCGCTCAAAGCCCGAATCGGGAGCATGGGAGCGCGCGCGGCCACTCGTTTCCGATCGGGTCAATACCAGATCGATTAGGACCTCATCTTCTTCGAACGAATCATTGAACAGTGCCAGGCGGCGATCGTCATGGCGAAACAGCCGCAACATCGGAGCTGCGCGCTCGATCGTGTTCTGCAACGCCGCCGGGGGGTCGATTTTTGCGGCACGGAGCAGGGTTCGAATATCGATCAGATCCTGGATAACTTGCAGCTGCACGGACGGGCTGCGCGAGCGATGACCGCCATCGGGAAAGATCTGGTGCGACATCTGGCGTTCGAGTGCAGCCAGCGCTTTGGCGAGGCGCGGCCCCGAACCGCTGAGGGCGACGCTTCCGGCAATCCAACCTTTCAATGCCCGCAGCGCAGCAGCGCCCTTTGGTTCCCACGCAGCGGTTCGGCTTAACAGCCGGTGTTGTTTGCTGAGGCTGACGAGAATCGCACGCTTCAGCGCGGGGTCTTTGCCCCCGGCGATTTCGTCAAAATGAGCGATCCAGGCAAAGAGCCGGGTTCCGACGACATCGGCGCGCCAAACCACCGATCGAGAGTCGATGTCCTCGGCCAACCAGCTTTGTACGAGTTTGCGCGCCACCTCGCGCGCCGCTGGTCCCACCGCCAGGACATCGGAGAGCCACGCAAATCCATGCCAGGCAGCCAACCAGTCCTCTGCCCCTGTAGCCGGAGACCAGCAAAGCGTGGGGTCGCGAACCAGCTCCCCGGCGAATTCGAGATCGCCGGCGGCAATAGCCAAACCCCGCTTTGGATCACCTGGCCAAGGCTGACCAAGTTTGATGTTGATTTCAGTCGATATGTGCCCGAGGAACCCGTGGCGATCAAGCCGACGGGCGCTCACCGAGCGCAGCAACATATGCTGTCGCAATCGAGCAAGAATACCCGGATCATCCTCGCGGCGTCGCGCTCTCCGCTCTTCGCGAGGCTGATCGGATGCTCTTCTCATCCGCGTTCAAGCCGAGCGCGGCCGGGTTCAACGCAGAGCGGTTTCGAACTGTGCGGGACCTGCCGTCGTAGCGAACGCATATCGTTTGGTAACAAGGAAATCTGCACCCTGCAAGGCGGAGATCTTCAGGCTTCGACACCCTCCTGTTTGACCAGTCGAGCACAGAAAAAGCCGTCCAACCCGTCATACTCCGCCAAATGACAGGGCAAGGTGCGCAGCTCTCCGGCCGCAGTAATCCACTCCGCGTGACCGCCAACTTCGTCCGCATTGATCTCGCGGCGCACGACCGGAGCACCGGAGCGCAACAGAACCTCGATTTGCCGCGGGCCCTCTTCGGGCTCAAGAGAACAGGTGCAGTAAACCAGGATGCCGCCCGGAACCAGCATTTCAACCGCGGCGCGTAGCAGATTCTCCTGAACGACAGAGAGGCGGGCGACATCATCCGGCGACTTCAGGTGAGGTACGTCAGGATGACGGCGAATCGCCCCGGTGGTCGTACACGGAGCGTCAAGCAGGACCGCATCGACGGGTCTGTCCGGTCGCCACGTCAAGGCGTCGGCGGCGACCGCATGGATTGTCAACCCGAGCCGCCCAAAATTGACGATGAGACGTTCGAGACGGCGCGTCGAACGATCGACCGCAGTTACCCGTGCACCGGCGCAGGCCAGCTGCGCGCTTTTTCCCCCCGGGGCGGCGCATAGATCGACGACTTCGCGCCCGCAGACATTGCCTAACAGTCGTGCCGGCATTGCAGCGGCCGCGTCCTGGACCCACCACGCACCTTCAGCGTACCCCGGCAGAGAGGTCACAGCACCTCCGGCCTGCCGCCGCAATGTCCCGGTCGGCAACAGCATTCCCTGTAGCTTTTCGCACCAAATCTCGGGATCCTGCCGAACAGTGAGGTCGAGCGGCGCCTCTTTCAGGTGCGCGCCGGCGATCGCGCGAGCAGTGTCTTCGCCATAGGCCTTGCCCCAGGAACGCCACAGCCATTCCGGCGTGTTGAGCCGAGCGGCATCCTGTGACCGGCTCAACTCACCACCTTCAACGCTCAAGCGGCGAAGGACGGCATTAACGAGGCCCTTATGCGATAAGAAGCCTCGCCCGTGGGCAAGATCGACGCTGGTCGCCACCGCGGCGTGCGGCGGCGTTCGTAGAAAGAGAAGTTGAGCAACCCCCAGCCGGAGAATGTCGTGAACCGCGGCCGCTCGTGGTGCCAGCGGCGTGTTCAGACAAAACGTGATCAGCTCGTCGATTTGGCCAAGGCGCCGCAACGTCGTCGCAACGAGCAGCCGCGCGAATGCTCGGTCGCGACCCGATAACAACGCCATCGCCGGGTTGTCATCGATCGCATCGTCGAGCGGACGCTTGCGGCGCAGCACTGCGCCAAGGAGCTCTAGCGCAACATCGCGGGCAGTCGGAATAGGAGACATGAAGGTTCTGTCACACGTAATATGATATCAGGGTTGAAGCCCACCCATCCCCGGAGCCGGTGAAACACCCACCGCTTCATTCGGTTCCGCTGGAGCTTGCCTCATATGGCGTTGCCTGAAGCTGCTTGAGATATTTCGGGACGGCGCCACATTTTTCTCATGACCAAAGCATCTCCCGAGCAAAAAACATCTCGTCCGCCGGCACCCGCGCCCGCCCAGCCGGCAAGCCCTCCGCAATTGCCGCCGGAAATCGGAGGTCCAACAGGCCCTGAACCGACACGCTATGGAGACTGGGAGTATGGGGGCCGCTGTACCGATTTTTAAGCACGCCGCCGCTGTCGATCGGCCAGCAGAATCACGTTATATTCAAGACTGCGGCTAAAACCCGCACCGCATTGCTGATGACGTGATCGATTATGCAAATGGCCCGAGTGCTCTTTGACGGATCGGGCCGAAGGAGGGTGGCGGGGTGCGGCGCTTGGAGGCGGCTTCGTAACAGGAGGCGATTTCGAGCAGTACATCCTCTTTGCCGGGTTCGTTGCGAAACACCAGTGAAAATGGCAGGCCGGGCAGCGGCAGTTCGGTCGGGGTCGTGGCCGGGACCGGAATGTAGCGGGTGCGGTCGGAGGAGAGCGCAAACACCGGGTCATAGACGGTCGTGATGTAGCCGGCCGGGATCAGCACTTCGGTCAACCCGGCATTCGGACCGTAAAAGGTTTCAGCCCGCAGATTGGAGGGGCCGGCCAATGGGTCGTGGGCGCCGCCGATCTTGCCAGGCGGCAACGGCGTGTGCAGCCGGACCAACGCGTCGAGCCGGTTTTCGAGCATCACCATCATATCGACGCGGCGCAACAGCTCGCGCAGCATGATGCGCTCGTCCACGCCCTGACGGCCGCCGAGTGGATTGCGCGGATCAGTGACCTCCTCCCAATTCCTGAATGCGGCGCGGCCGTCATCGCCCCAGAATTTCGAGCGCGCATTCAGCGCCGCGAAATCGGCCAATCTTTCGGTAAAGCCCAGTGCCCGCCAATCAGCCGCCCGTCGCGACAAATATTGCGGGATATGAAAGCGGAAGGACATCGCGAGCTCCTGACCTTGGATCGTGGCGATGTCGAGATTGTTGGGCGGTGCGATACGGCCCTCCGCCAGTTCGACCAGGTAGTCGATCGGCGCCATTGTCCCCGAGCCAAAGACCTTGCCGGGCTGAAACTCGGTCGGGCGGATCGCGGCCGCGAATTCCTTGAAGAGCGGCGTTCCGTCAGGTGCGAGCCGGAACAACAAATCAGGCATGAACACCGGCACCAGCTGCGCTAAAGCGCTGCGGAAATCCGGGCTCATCTGTTCGAGAGCGGGGTCGCGCTGCCACAACGGATCGGCGGATTCGACCAGAGTGGCACCCAGCTTGCCACCCAGCACTGTCTTGATTTCGGCTGCGGCAGCAGTGGTGATCGGCGCCGTCGCTTTCTCGCCCGGGCGAACCAGCATCGACTCCCGGATGATGCCGATGCGCCTTCCCTTCAGCGCACCCGGCGCTCCCGATGCGCGTGCATGGCGTGCATATCCATCGGCCAACACCGAAGAGCGCGGAACGGTCGTATAGGGGTCGCGCGGGTCGTAATAACCGCGCTCCGGATCGCGCAAAGCATCTAGCACCTTGGCGCAGTCGCCGATCGTCCGGGCCAGGATGCCGCTGCGGTCACAGTAAATATCGGCGCCGATCGCGCCGCCATTAAAGCCGAGCATCGCCTTGTGCGGCAGGATCAAGGCCACGGCGTTGTGATTGGCGGGGCCGCGGGTTGAGGCGCGGGTCTCCTCGCCGAGGCTGACCATGACGAGATTGGCGCTGACCGAGACACCCGAGCCCGATGACGAGCCGAGCGAGGCGGCGCGAGTCGTATCGTAGGGATTGGCTGGGTTGCCGGCCCAGCTCGAGCGCTGATAACCAAGCGTCGAAGGCAGCACCTTGTCCGGCCGGTGACGGCCGCCGGGATTGCCGGCGCGGCCGTTATATTCGGTGCACACCGCCTTGGCAAAGATGATGCCGCCCTTGTTGCGCAATTGCTCGACAAGCACGTGGTCGCGCGCCGGAAAATCGATGTCATAAGCCGCATCGCCGCCAGCGGTCGTGCGCATGTCCTTGGTGTCGAACGGATCTTTGAACGAGAATACGACGCCGTACATCGGCATCTCGTCGAGCGGAGGATTACAGCCATAGCGCGCATCGAGTTCGGCGGCGCGTTCAAGTGCATCGGGCAACTGGCGGAAATGCTCGCAAACCGGCGGCGCGCTCGGCGGCAACGGTCCTGTCGAGGGATGGCGGTCAAATTCGCCGCGGCAGGTCACCGATCGCTCACCGCGAATGTTCAGGGTCGCGAGCGCGTTCAGCTGACCGGCATCAGGGATGCCGGTGATCATGCCATATTGCTGCTGCACGGCGGGATCGGAAGCGGTTGGCTCCATACGCCCGAATTCGAGCGGAGGACCCTCATATTGGGCGAGATCAGGGAAGATTCTCGCCGCATCGACAGTTGCCGTCGGGAACTCCAACGGTTCCCCGGCGCGCACCGCGCCCGCGGCTGTGGGCACGGGTGCGCCATCCGCGGTTACGAGCATGCTGGCGATCCCATTATAGGCGCGGACGCGGTCCAAATACTGCCGGACGACCGCGACAACCGTCGTTTCGCCGGCGCGGATAGCCCGATGCAGATCGTCGATCGTTGCCTCTTCAAGCCGAAACTGCGCTTTACCTGCTCCGCCCTCGTCGCTCATGCCTACCTTCCGTCATCGGCTACCCGTGCTTGGCAATACTAATCTTACTGCGCCAATAATCGGGGATTTTGCGGATTTTTCGGATTGGCGCGTTACAGCAGGGGCATCTCGGTAGCGTCTTAGCGAGGGCGACGATGAGGCCGGCGCATGGTCGCAATCGAGTTCGGCACATGCCGTTCGGGGCGGATCAGCAGCGCCTCGGGGTCGGTAATCGCTGGGAAGGATAGATCCGAGAATAGCGAGGTGCAAGGCGGTCCGGAGGGGGAAAGCGCGCCGCGTTTGGCGATTAGGAAGCCGTAGGCGGCGATATGGAGGGTGGCGTGGCGATGGAAGCCGCGCCACCCGCGCCTTCATAATCGCCAAAGCCGAGTTCCTGATAATCACGCTCGATCCGCTAGCGCAGTTTCGCTAAATTGAGGCGATCAAAGGCGATATCATTGGGCATGGAAAGCCAATATTTGGCCGACTCGGGCTTGCCTTGCAGCCACTTGTGGCGAACGCACCGTGGTCGGACGCGACGATGCCGGCCAAAGTGGACCAGCTTGAAATTGAGCAGAATTCCTGATTACTGACGCAGTAAGACCTAGAGTCGCCAGAATTTCGCAGGTGTCGCCTTCAAGTCATTGTAGTCCAGCAGGTTGCCGGTAAGCTATTGCGAATCTGCGAGCAGGGCAGGAAGATCGTATTCCACAAGGTCGCCTATGCGCTCGACTGTCAAGTCGGCGGTCGGATAGAAGGCCGCGTCCGGGCCGCGGGCGTATTGACCTTGACGCGGTAATATTGTCGTCACACGATCGCCCCAAACTTTCTTGACCGCCGCGAGAATTTTTGGCTTGTCGTCGATCAACACGTAATGGCGCGCCGGGTATCGTTGCCCGATATCATCAAGCTCTTCCTCTTTATGGATATAGATCAGCACATGGCCTTCAACGGCCTCGGAAATGCCGGAGCGCTCCACCTTGCGCGGCTGGAAAACGACATCGCCATCGGACAGGATAACCGTCTGTCCCCAGCCGCGCAGCCGCTCCAGGACGTCAAGCGAGCCGGGGTACAACCGATTGGCAAACGGGTAGTCTACCAGCCACGAGGACATCGACAGCAGGTGTATATCCTGGGGGTGCTCGACCCGGTAGCGCTGCAGGGCGCCGAGATAATCTCGATAACCAAGATCAGTAAAAAGCTGTTCGAGGATCGCCCAATAGCGATCACGGCAGCCGGCCCCGAACTCGCGCTCAAGATGGCGGCGCAGATCGGCCTGGATGCGGTCATTGTCGAGCAGCGTGTTATCGACGTCGACCAGGAAAACAATCGGGTTCGAAGTCAGCATTGCGAGCGGCCCCTTTCCGGTAACATTTCGGCCTCGATCAAGGCGTTACAACACCGGCACCCGGGTCGGCGATGGCGCGGCGGCCGCGCCATCGCCGACCCCGACAACCGGGCTCAGGCAGATGGTGCGACCGACAGGCGGCCAACCACACCGTGCCGCTCGATCAGCCGGGCGACGAGGCCCGACTTTTTCGCCTCTTCGACGAAATCACACAAGAAAGCGGCACCCACGGCATTGGTGCGCACGGTGCCGACCGCCTGCTGCACCGCGGTGAATTTGCCGTCGAGAATGCGCGACCCGGGCCGCGCCCGCTGGATTTCGATCAGACCCGGCCGCAACCCGGCATAGGCATCCAGCTTCTCGCTGTCGAACGCCTTGAGCGCTGCCTCGGCATTGTCGAACTGCAGCAACTCGCCCTTTTTGTAGTTGTTCTCAAGCCACAGGCCATAGGCGCTGCGCGCGGTCACGGCGACCCGCCTGCCAGGCTGATCGACTTCGGCGACCGACTGGATCGGCGAATCTGGCGGCACCAGATAGGTCGCCTCGATCTCGACATAGGCGGGGCTGAAGGTGATCTTTTCGGCGCGTTGCGGCTCGGCGCCGATCAGCCCGATGTCCCATACCCCGGACCCGGCTGCATCCGCCAAATCTCCGGGCCGAGCATAGGGGACATAGGCGACCGGGACTCCGAGCCGCTGCGCAATCTCGCGCGCCATATCGGGGGCGACGCCGACCGGATCGCCGGACGGGGTCTTCCCGGTCACCAGCAAAAAATTGCCCATGTTGATTGCGGCGCGCAAAACGCCGGTCGGAGCGAGTTCCGCGACGACTTGGTCAGGCATGGCTGAGCTCCAGATGGTGTGGGAACCGATTTGCCATATCCTGACGGATTGGCAGCGTCGCGGCACGCGAAAATTCAAGCAGGATGTCAGTCTTACTGGGTCACAAATTCGGCATGGTATTTGTGTATATTATGACCAAAAATGTTGTATTCAGGCCGATCTTTTTCCGGATCGGGTGACCGGAATGGACGGTGGCTCGAGCGCGGGGGGCAACGCGCGATTTGCAGCCTATGATTTGCAGCCTATGTCGAGGCGCTCAGCCGGTGCTCGGCCATGCCGATCGGCAGAAGCCGATGCGGAGTACTGCTTGGGACTGTTGATGCCGATCGAGCGCAAGAGTGTCAAACCGATGGCGGCAGTGACGGCACCAGCGCAGCTCGCGGCGAAGCATCAATCTTCTTCATTTTGTGGCGAACGCACCGTGGTCGGACGCATCCCGGCATTCCGGTCCTTGTCGGCACTGCCGGGGTCAAGGATTTCCCGATTGTGGTGCGCGGCATCGGGTCGGTTCAGGCGTTCAATACGGTAACTGTCAGAAGCCGTGTCGATGGCAATATCGTAAAAGTTGCCTACTGCCGGTCGGCAGCTTGCAGGGAACGCAACAAGCGACCCAGATCGGCGCCAATAGCCAGCTGCTTAAGGTCGGCCAACTCGCCAAGGTCATTATTGCCTATCGCAATGGCGCTTCGGTGCGCATCCGCGATGTCGGACGCGTCGTCGATGGCTCGGACACACCGCTTCAGCTCGACTGGGTCAATAACCATCTCGGCGAGATAATCGGGATCTGGCGTCAACCGGGATCCAACACGCTTCAGCTCGTCGATCGCATCAAGAAGATGTTGCCGCAGCTGCAGGCCGGCATTCCACCCTCGGTCAAGCTGACGATGGTCAGCGATCGCTCGTTATCGATCAGCGCCAGCTTTAGCGATGTGAAGATCACGTTGGGCTTTACGATCGTTCTGGTCGTGCTGGTCATCTTCGCGTTTTTGCGCAGCTTTTGGGCGACGGTGATCCCCAGCATCACCGTGCCGCTGGCTTTGGTTGGCACCTTTGCGGTGCTGTACCTGGGCGGCTACAGCCTCGACAATCTCTCGTTGATGGCGCTGACACTTGCCGTGGGGCTCGTCGTCGATGACGCCATTGTCATGCTCGAGAATATCTACCGCTATCTCGAGAAAGGCGAGGCACCGCTAACTGCGGCGCTCAAAGGCTCAAGGGAGATCGGCTTTACGATCATCTCGATCAGCATTTCGCTAATCGCAGTCTTCATCCCGCTGCTGTTCATGACCGGCAGCCATTGGGGAGGGTACCGCGCACCACCCAAAAGCGATGGTCGCACCGGCTGCCCGGCGGCATGTTTAGCGTGGCACCAAACATGACGACAAGAAAGCCGCCATCGGGGTTAAATCGCTCACGCCAAGGCGCGACGCCTGTCCTGTTGCCCAGGCGCAACAGGTGCGACAATTTTCAGTGCCATCGCGGGTCCCCCGCCGGCGCGAACATTGCACGAAGATTCTCCCACGGGCTTCCCATAATTTTCGCCCTCTCCCACGGTTCCGGCGCGGGATTTTGAGGGCATTTCTGTCCGTTTCGGTCGGTGTTTTGCGGGAGCTGGCAAACCCTGGGAAATCCCTGCAGCTTTTGCGCATTCGGTGGCGCACCCGGCGAGATTCGAACTCACGACCTCTGCCTTCGGAGGGCAGCGCTCTATCCAGCTGAGCTACGGGTGCCGAGAGGATATCTCCCCCTCTTGGGTTGGATAGCGCCGACGCAAGGGATATGCAACAAAGATCGGCTATAATATCGCGTGCGGCGCCCCGGGATTTTGGCGATCCGTATTTTTGAACCGCTGCCCGCAAAGCTTGTCGCGAGAAAGGTTCTTGATGATTGAAGAGACGGTAACGCTCGTCCCGGGCATTGAGCGCGATCCTTGGACGGGCCGCACCGCGCATCGATCTCTTAACAATCAGGATCTGCTGGCGCATCTCGAACGACGCCTTGGCCGGCTGCATTTGCGACAGCGACTCGGTATCGAAGACGATCACGAAGCGAGGGTGGCGGCACGCGGGCAGCTCCCGCGGCGGAAACGCTGGTATATGAGCCCGGCGCTGGTACGCGGCACGTTGAAAGTGACCGGCTTGTATTGGCGCGCCAGCAAAAACACCGAACGCATCGAGATTCGCCGCCATCCGATCGCGCTGCCGACACTGCCGGCCGCGTTCGCCGGCTATACGATCCTGCAGATCAGTGATCTTCATGTGGATATGAACCCGGCGGCGATGCGCCGGCTCGCCGAACTGCTTCCGCAGCTCAGCTATGACCTTTGCGTGTTGACCGGCGATTATCGCGGCAAGACCTATGGGCCCTGCGAGGCGACGATCGAGGGGATGGCCCGCCTGCGCGCCCATATCGCCGCTCCGATTTATGCCGTGTTGGGCAACCACGACTCGCTGCGAATGGTGCCGGCGCTCGAAGAAATGGGCATCCGAATGCTGGTCAACGAGGCCGAACCGATCTTGCGCAACGGCCAGCGAGTCTACCTTGCCGGTATCGATGACGCGCATTTTTACCGGATGGACAATATCGAAAAAGCCGTATCGCAAATTCCTCACGACGCGTTTTCGATTCTTTTGTCACACACGCCGGAGATTTATCGCCAGGCGGCTCATGCGGATTTTGACCTGCTGTTGAGCGGCCACACGCATGGCGGCCAAATCTGTCTTCCGGGAGCCATCCCATTCACTCTCGATTCGACGCTGCCGCGCCGGATGGGTGCCGGATCGTGGCGCTATGGCCGGATGGTCGGCTACACCTCGGTCGGCGTCGGATCATCGATCGTTGCAGCCCGGATCAATTGCCCGCCGGAGATCACCCTTCACGAGCTGCGGGTCGGCGCGGGGTTGGCTCTCTAAGGACTTTAGCAAAAATAACTTGAACACTGAAGGCATTTCCAGCACTCTTTTGGCATGGGGGATCCGGGGATCATCGGGAGCAAATATCGAGCGCTGGCGGGTCGGCTGGACGAGGCGACGCTGCGGCTTTGGGCTGCGGTGGA
>JAFAOB010000015.1 GCA_019238055.1 Alphaproteobacteria bacterium | reverse complement strand
TGGCGATCGCGGGCCGGTTCCTGTGCTCGTGGCTTTCGGATGCGTGGGGGAGGCGCGCCTCGGGAGTCTTCAGCTGCTTGATCGCGGCCGCGTGCACGGCGCTCGCCGGTTATCTGCACAGCGTCTTTCTCGGCACCGTATCAATGTTCTACGTGATGCTGCTGCTGCATAGCTTTTTCGGCAGCGGCAACTACTCGATCGTCGGGCCTTATATGGGCGAGTTGTGGCCGTCGCGGCTGCGCGGCAGCGGCATGGGCTTTGTCTATGGTATTGGCAATCTCGGTAAGTTCATCGGCCCTGCGGGTCTCGCGCTGATCGCCGGTTCGTCCAACTACGTCAAGCCCGAGGCGACACTTGATGCGTTGATCCCAGGCTTTCTCTATTTCGCCTTCTGGTATGTTCTGGGGGCCTTCGCGTTCTGGTTTATCGGGTTCGAAACCAGCCACCGCTCGATCGAGCAGATCGACAGTGCGCTCGGCAGACCGGCTGCCGCCGGCGGGCACGCGGCGCCCCGCTCCGCTGGCAACTAGCCGGCGCCGCCTGCGGTGTGCACTCCATCGTATGCAGCTGCCGGTGTGCTGAAACCGGGCCATCGCAGCTCGGGCCGGAAGCGCGACGCTCGTCTCTTAGCGTAGGCCGTGCAACAATTCTGGACGATTCTGCTTGCGGCAATGGCGTTGCTGGACCTTGCTTGCTTCGCCGATCCGGGCGCGGGCACGACGGCTATGGCAATGCCTTCTGATGTCCCCGCTGTTCCGGACGAGAACTTCTGCGCCCCGCACATGCCGGGGCGGGTGGTCGCGGCCGATCCGTCGAATTATCGGCATCTGCTGACGCAGCTTGAACCCGGTGATACGATGCGTCTGAAACCCGGTGTTTATCGCCGATTGACCATCGCCGGATTGAACGGCGCACCCGGTGCTTGCATCACGATGACCGGCCCCGTCGCGGGGCCGCACGCCAAAATCATCGGCGAGAGCGGCTACAACACCGTTTCAATCGAACGTTCGAGTTACGTCGTCCTGCGCAATCTCGTCATCGATTCCGCAGGTATTCCAGGTGCCGACGGCATCAAGGCGCCGCGAACCCAATCGACGGCGACGCATCACATCGTCCTCGACGGCAATCTGATCATCGGCGCGGGGGCCAACCAGCAGACCGACGGCATTTCGACCAAAACCCCGACGTGGAACTGGGTCATTCGGCGCAACACGATCATCAACGCGGGCACCGCACTTTATCTCGGCAATTCCGACGGCAACGACCCGTTCGTCGCCGGGATCATCGAAAACAACCTGGTGCTCGATCCGATCGGTTACGGCATGGAAATAAAGTATCAACGCGAGCGCCCTGTTCTCACCGGGATGCCGCAAGCGCCGCAATCGACGATCATCCGCAACAATGTCTTTATCAAGGACGATCGCCCGTCATCGGACGGCGACCGCCCGAACCTGCTGGTCGGCGGCTTCCCCGACAGCGGACCGGGTTCGCGGGACCTCTATCAAATCTACGGCAATCTCCTGGTCCATAACCCGCGCGAAGTGCTGTTCCAAGGCTCCGGCCGGATCGGCTTTCATGACAACATTCTGGTCGATGGCGGGTATGCCGCTGCCGCGTTTCGCGACCACGATCTGCCGCTCAAACGCGCGCATGTGTACAACAACACGATCTATTCCGCGCAGGCTGGGATCTGGTTTCGCGACCGGGCGCGCGACGGCGAAGTGGTCGTCGGCAATCTTGTTTTCGCCGCGCAGCCGATTTCCGGGAGCAGCATTAATGGCCGCGACAATCTCATCGGCTCACTTGCCGAGGCGCCATCCTATGTCGCCCGCCCCTCGACCGAACTCGGTCGGATGGACTTTTTCCCGCGGCCGGGAAGGGTCCGCGGCACACCGCTCGACTTGTCCGCTTTTGCCGGCGAAGTTGCTTTTGACCGCGACTTCAACGGCGCCAGCAAAACGAGCCGCACCTTCCGCGGCGCTTATGCCGGCGAGGGCGCCAATCCGGGATGGCCGCTACGCGCCGAGATCAAACCGGGGCGCTAGGCTCGCGCCGGATCGGTTACCAATACCAAACCCGGTCGTGAGCCGCCAATAGCGGGACGAGACTTTCGCGCGAAATGCGCTCAAGACCGCCGATCATATCGGTGGGCTCAATGCCGCGCTTCGCAAGGTCCTCGGTCATCACGTAAACTGTCACACCCTTGGCCATCAGCGAGACTATATCGTGAGCGATGTCTGGCGGTTGGGTCTGGCGCCAGCCACCAAAAGTAAGCCCGGCAGCATTCTGCCCTTTGACGGCATAGCTTACCGCGTTGCCGCGCAACAAGACGCCGAGTTCGGCGCCGGCACCTCTCACTGCGTGAGACAGCCAAACGATCGTGTCGTCTTGCTCTTCGATAGTCGCGCGATAGGCGGTCTCGATTATATTGAGAACCTTCATGGCTCGCCTCCTCACCGGGTCCCGATCACCAGGGTGTTATCGGCAGCTTGCGCCATTTGCCAAAAATCAGCAGGCGAACCGCGCCTCACTCCTTCGATCGCCTCGCCGGCACCTCGCTCGTCGACGCACAGACCACAATTGACCCAATCAAGTGTGCCGCCGTTTTGTTTCGCCGCGGCGATCAGGAACGCGATCACCTCTCTTGTCAGAAGATGATTTTCCTCCTCGACACTACGGCCGTGTATCGCATTGGGGTGCCGTTGCTGGCGACTGAACGGCAATAGGACCGCGCCTTCATACGCGAACACTTTGACGGCATAGCCTCGCCGGACCGCGATATCGATCAGCCGCAATGCGGTAGCCGTGTTCGCGCTTTCATAGGGCGCGTCCATCAGCGCAAAAACCAGGGTCTTCTCCTGCGCCATGGTCTTCTCCTAATGCCAGATCACCTTGCAGCCTTCCGCCAGCCGATCGATGACGACCTCGAGCGGGGAGGGCCTAATGCCGGGATGCATCCGACCGGGCGCTATGCCACGTTCGCGCAGTGAGAACTCGTCTGCGACCACGTCGACGCCGTCCTGCGCAAGTGCGACCAGACCCGCCGCTTCGGCCCCCGATCGCGCCGGCTGAACTCCGTTCTGCACCAAGAACAGGGTCACCTTGTCACCAGCGGCGACAAGACGGCGCGCGAGATCCAGGCAGAATTCATTGTCACCGGAAGAGTATGGGTCGCGTGACTCGATCAGCAGATAACTCGCCATATCGTTGCCCCATGCTGTTGGGTAATACCATGAGTGTAGAGCTTTCCCTGGTAGGGCGATATCCGCCTGCCGCCACCGCTATCCGAAAACCGCATGAAACCGTGTAGTGGTGTACTATCCGAAAATCGCAAAAAAGCAATTGTGGGCTACCGAGATGTGAATTGCTTTACACTCACCGCCCGCAAAGGTGGCTATATTGACTGGACTTGAGTTGTGCACGTCGCGAGGCGAGCCATGACGGCACCGCTCCTCGAAAACTACGCGCGCTTCCATAGCGGTGACCCGGAGGCGACGCAGGCCTATCTCGATACGGTCGGGTTCCAATTCGAGCCGGCCATCAACGATGCTGCGCTGCTCGATATGCGGGTCAACGGCATCTACCTGCCCGGGATGTTTATTGGCTATACCCAGTACGGCAAGGCCGCAACGATACGCGCCACCCCCGAGCGTACCGATTATTGGTTTTTGTTGCCGGTTCACGGCTCGCTCGAAGCCACCGTTCGGAAAGACACGATCGACTGCGATCCGCGCCGCGGCGTATTGACAGACCCGAGCCGCACCGGACAGCTGGTCAGGTCTGAGACAAACTGCGGCCGCCTCAATATCATCCTGACGGAACGCGCTGTGCGCCGGCAGCTCGGAGCTTTGCTCGGCACGCCGCTACCGTGTGCGCCGGATTTCGCGCCGGCGATCGACGTGATGCGCGGATATGGCCGAAGCTTTGCCGGATATCTGCGTCTGGCGATCGACGATTTTGAGGGCGAAGGTTTAATGCTAAGAAACCCGATCGCGATGCAACAATTCGAGCAACTGGTTTTGACGAATTTGCTGCTTTCCCATCCGCACGATTATTCACAAGCACTACGGCGTTTGGCCAAGCTTGTCGCGTCGCGCGACGTCAAGCGAGCGATCGACTTTATGGAAGCCAATTTGGCCGCACCGATCGGTCTTGCTGAGATCACCGCGGCGGCGGGGGTTCCCGGGCGCACTTTGCTCGAACACTTCAAGCGCTACAAAGGGATTTCGCCGATGGCCTATTTACGTCGGGCGCGCTTTGCGCAGGTGCGTGAAGCGCTACGGTCTGGCGAATCCGGTGAAAGGGTGACCGACGTGGCGCTGAGCATGGGCTTCAACCATATGGGCCGGTTTTCAGTGGAGTACCGGCGCCGCTTTGGCGAAAGCCCGTCCGAGACGCTGCGACAACGACGAGTTCTTCCCACCGCGATCCGCGCTCCCACGTGGTCAGGTCGGCTGCGTCCGTTGTCCGAGGCTCCGGAAGTCCCACTTCCGCCGGCACCCTCGTAAGAGTCGGATGCTTGATCTGTCCCCTCGGAGCCTGACAGACGCGGCGACCGCACTCATCTTATCTTCCATTCGTGACGGTATTAGCCCGCTACATCAGAACGCTCCCGCGTTGCGCCTAACTAGCCTATGGAGGAGAATAAATGCAGCTCCGCGACGGTTTTGTCGGGACGATCGGCAACACCCCGCTGATCAGGCTGCGCCGCGCCTCGGAGGAGACCGGCTGCACGATCCTCGGCAAGGCCGAATTCCTGAACCCCGGCGGCTCGGTCAAGGACCGCGCCGCGCTCTATATCGTCAAGGATGCCGAGGAGCGCGGGCTGTTGCAGCCGGGCGGGGTTATTGTCGAAGGAACCGCGGGCAATACCGGCATTGGGCTTGCTCTCGTCGGGAATGCGCGCGGCTACCGCACGGTCATCGTCATGCCCGAGACACAAAGCCAGGAAAAGAAGGACATGCTGCGGTTGTGCGGCGCCGATCTGCGCCTAGTGCCTGCGGTGCCCTATGCCGACCCCAATAACTATGTCCGCTACTCCGAGCGGCTCGCCGCCGAAATCGCCGGCAAGGAGCCAAGCGGCGCGATCTGGGCCAACCAATTCGATAATCTCGCCAACCGCCGCGGCCATTACGAGACCACCGGACCCGAGATCTGGCAGCAGACCAAGGATACGGTCGACGGCTTTGTGTGCTCGGTTGGCACCGGCGGCACCTTGTCCGGGGTTGGCATCGCACTGCGCGAGCGCAACCCCGATGTGAAGATCTATCTTTCCGACTGCATGGGATCGGGAATCTACAGCTGGTATGCGCGCAGCGAGTTCAAGCCCGAAGGCAATTCGATTACCGAGGGCATCGGCAACAATCGCGAAACCAGGAATTTGGCTGGCTTCAAGCCGGACGGACAGTTCCAGATCACTGATGCGGAAATGCTGCCGGTGCTGTTCAGCCTCGTCAGAGACGAAGGTCTGGTGCTCGGTGGCTCGACCGGGATCAATGTCTGCGGCGCCATTCGTCTGGCCCGGCTGCTCGGCCCCGGCCACACGATCGTGACGATCCTCGCCGACTCCGGGACTCGCTATCAGTCGAAATTGTTCAACCCGGCCTTTCTCAAAGAACGCGACCTTCCGGTCCTCGAATGGCTCGAATAATCGAGCATGTGTCTGGGTAAGCGATCACCCTCCGCCTCAATAAAGTGATCGCCGGGCACCGCCGCGAGGTGGGTTGGCACTCCCCGCTGGTGGTTCGACCGGGTCTGCGCTTTTATCGGACATGCGGCGCCCGCGCGGCTGATCCTGTACATGTGCCCGTCGCGCGCGGTGTCCGCGTGCGCCCGCAACACATATGGAGTTTCAGGAATGACCGAAACCGATTACACGCCTCCCAAGGTATGGACCTGGAATAAGCCGAGCGGTGGCAGGTTCGCGAATATCAACCGGCCGATCGCGGGTCCCACCCACGAGAAGGAGCTGCCGGTCGGCCGCCACCCGTTACAGCTCTATTCGCAGGGCACGCCAAATGGCGTGAAGGTCACGATCATGCTCGAAGAGCTGCTGGCCCTCGGCCATAAAGGTGCGGAATACGATGCCTGGCTGATCCGGATCGGCGAGGGTGATCAGTTCGGCAGCGGCTTTGTCGCG
>JAFAOB010000349.1 GCA_019238055.1 Alphaproteobacteria bacterium | reverse complement strand
CGCAGCAATGCCTGGGTGCTGGAGAACAAGCGCTTGGCGCTGCGCTACGACCGGCTCGGGTTTGTCATTCAGTCGCTGCTCCAGGCGGCCTGCATATTCCTGGTTGCAGGCAGGCTCGCTCGGGAATTCTGAAAACCGCCTCTTAGCGTTTGGCCTCTTCCTCATTCTGGTAAAATCCGAATTGCGATATTGGACGACGAAAAGGCATTCTCCGCCACGCTGCAGCTTCCCATGTATCACTTCCAGCACCTGCTGCCTCCGCACGTAGGAAGGGATGACGGGCAGCACGTTAATGCAAAATCCGCGGTCGAACCGCGCGTTGATGCTGTGGAACTCTACGTCGCTGTAGACTCGTACGCGGTTCGACTCTTTGTAAATGTCTCGAATCGATGTTCCCCTGCTGTGCAAGGTTTGAGTCCGAGACAGCTGAATCTCCGAGTCAATAATGGCCAGCGTTTCTGTGGTGTTCGCGATCGCTGTTTCATACCGTAGCTTTCCACAACCGTAATCGAATGTTGAACCAACGTGATTCAGGGCGCTCAGTAGCTTCAACAGGAACGCTGACGCTTGAACCTCTGGTTTCGCAGCATTTTCTGTCCTGATTTCGATATCCGAGGCGATTCTATAGCGCATCGAGTTGGTTCTTAATGTCGAAGGCCGCGGTCGGGTCCGCAACTATGCTATCAATCTGTGGCCGTGCGTATCCGGCAAGCCGCATATATTGTACAAAGGCAATGATAAGAAACGCAGTAGCTATTATCGCAAATGTACGCGCAAGATCAGGCGAACCCAACCAGCATGCACTCATTGCTCCTGCTCCAAAGTATGCGACAGCCTCGACACACACCCAGAACCAAGACCACGCATTGAGGGCCTGTTCGATATCATGCTTATCAACCAAAGATTTATCGGCGCGGCTCGACGCGTATCTATAAAATACCGCTCGCATCAATTCGTCGCGGTGCTTACCAATTCTCGTTTCTTTGTCTTTGGTGACCACCGAACCGACTCGTTGTGACAGCGGGATGAGAATACGTCTGCGGTCAAATCTCCGTCGTATCCCGAGAACATCGGAAATTCGGTCGTGGAATTGGAACATATGGGTCAATACCGCCATCACGAACGCGATTACTATACCCGACAGATTTAAGACTTCGTGATAAGGGATTATGGCGACTACCTTGCCAATCGGACCCCGCGACTCAATGGTCATAAAAAAGGTGTCGAGTATTGGATTCGCCCGGAGCAACAGGGTGATAAAATACGTTTCGTAAAAAGCGAAACTCGAGAGCTTCCTCAGCATATCAGCATAGTTCTTGGGAATCGAAAGGAACAGAAGTACTAGCTTGAGCACCTCTTCCATCGTATTCCTATCCGCGCCGCGAGGCGGCGTGATCATGCTGGTGCAAGCGGGCGTGTGAGCCCTGGAAGCTACAATTATACTATTTGCGTTATCGGGGTGTTAATGTCGCTAGCAGAAATGTCTTCCCGGGGCAGCTTTACTGTCGGGCATCCATCAGCAGATGACTGGACAACTCTAAAATCCCGCCATTCTCATAACCGAGACGCAGCGTCGGAGCGATCAGCAACATCGATCCAAGGCGCTGGCGCCCGAGCAACATCGGTTCGCGGCGAAGCCCATTCCGATTTCCTCCTATCTTGAGACTGAGAGCAAGCGTAGGGCGGATGAGTGCAGCGTAATCCGCCGGCAGCCGGCGCTGGGTCGGTGGGATGCGCTGCACTTTTCCGCCCTACCGTCACCCTTCGAGAAATTTGGCCTGGCCGACCGCACGCACTTGTCGATGCTGCGCTCGGTGGTCAGGCCGGCATCGATGCGGTCCGCGGCCTGATGCACGAGGCCGCGTTGCGGGCCGACAAAGATCCCGATCGGCTCTCGTTTCTGCGCGCCGTCCGTGTCGTGCGCCGTAAACTGGCTGTCTTTGCCGCCCTTCCCCTCGCGGTGGCGGAAGACATTTCATCAGGCGGTGCTCGCCGAACTTCTCGACGAGCGCGTCGTCTCCAGCCGGAACCGTCGCAACCCCCGCGGGGTCAAGCGCAAGATGAGCAACTTCCCGATCCGCCGCAAAACCCACTGTGCCCTACCGGTGATTAACATCACCAAGGCAATTCAGATATCTAAATGAACAGTATTGCCGCTAGCCCAGCTCCGACAGCCTAACGGCGAGGTTGTTCAGCGATATTGCCAGATGTTCTCCTTAATTT
>JAFAOB010000037.1 GCA_019238055.1 Alphaproteobacteria bacterium | reverse complement strand
TATCCAGCGGCGCGCTGGCTGGAGCTGGTACGGCACTGGTGCTCGGGCTTGCACCGGCTCTGCCGCTGGTTTTGCTTAGCGCCGGTCTTGCGATCGTTGCGCAATTCGGCGATCTTGCCGAATCGCTGGCAAAACGCAGGTTCGGCGTGAAGGATTCGAGCGGCCTCATTCCGGGACATGGCGGGCTTCTCGACCGTCTCGATGGGTTGCTGGCGGTGATCCCGGCGGTGGCGCTGATGACCCTGATCGGCGGCCGCAGCGTTCTCGCATGGCGTTGAACTGGCGCGTCGTCGCCCGGGCCGGCGGGCGCTAAGATCGGGAGTGACGGGGATGCGAAGCGTCACGATTCTTGGCTCAACCGGCTCGATCGGCCGGAACACGATCGATCTTTTACAGCGCAATCCGGGGGCGTTTACGGTCGAGGCGCTGACCGCTAATCGCAATCCGAAATTGCTCGCCGAGCAGGCCCGCGCGGTGGGCGCCCGGTTCGCCGCGATCGGCGAGCCTGAGCATTATCCAGCGTTAAGGGAGGCACTTGCCGGCACCGGCATCGAGATCGGGTGCGGGCCGCAGTCTTTGATCGAGGCGGCCGAACGGCCTGCCGAGTGGGTAATGGCTGGAATTGTCGGTGCTGCCGGCTTGGCTCCAACCTTGGCAGCCATTCGGCGCGGGGTCATCGTGGCTTTTGCCAACAAGGAGGTACTCGTTTGCGCAGGCGCACTCGTTATGGAGGAGGTGGCGCGGCACGGCGCTACCCTGTTGCCGGTCGATAGCGAGCACAATGCGATCTGGCAGTGTTTCGACCGCGATCGTGTTGAGGCCATCGACCGCATAATCCTGACAGCGAGCGGCGGCCCGTTTCGCGAACGGACACTCGAAGATATGCGTCGAGTCACGCCGGCGGAAGCCGTCGCCCATCCGAACTGGAACATGGGCGCAAAAATCTCGGTCGATTCAGCGACGATGATGAACAAAGGCCTCGAACTGATCGAGGCGCATCATCTGTTTCAGCTGCCCGCGGAGCGGGTCGACATCATCGTCCACGCACAATCGATCGTGCACGGTGCCGTCGTTTATCGCGATGGCTCCGTGCTGGCGCAGCTCGGCTCTCCCGACATGCGGACACCGATTGCCTATGCGCTCGCATGGCCCGACCGGATCACGGCGCCGACGAAACGGCTTGATCTCGCAGCGATCGGCAAGTTGACGTTCGAGCCCCCCGACGAGCACAGGTTCCCGGCGCTACGGGTCGCTCGCGAAGCGCTGGCCCAGAGCGGCGGCGCACCGACCGTGCTGAATGCGGCGAATGAAACCGCAGTGCATGCTTTTCTCGAGGGCCGGATCGGGTTTCTCGACATTGTCGAAACCGTCGAGAGCACCCTGGCCGCGGTGCCAGCCGACAACCTCGAATCACTGAAAGACGTATACAGATATGACCAAGCGGCTCGGGACACGGCGGCACGGCTGACCCGCCGCGCCACTCTGCCCCCAACAGCTGCTAAAATGGTGGGTTTGCAATGATCGCGTTTGTGCATCACGGGCTCGATTACATCGTCCCATTTCTGTTCATCCTTACCGTGCTCGTGTTCGTGCACGAGTTCGGTCATTTTTATGTGGCCCGGCGTAACGGTGTGCGGGTCGACGTGTTCTCGATCGGTTTCGGTCCCGAGCTGTTCGGCTGGTACGATCGTGCTGGCACGCGCTGGAAGTTCAGCGCAATTCCGCTCGGCGGCTATGTCAAGATGTTCGGCGACAATGATGCCAGTTCGGGGCTCCCATCGGCCGGCCTCGCCAACCTGACACCAGCCGAACGCGAGGCCTCATTTCACTATAAGCGGCTTGGTCAGAGGGCTGCGATCGTTGCCGCCGGCCCGGCGGCGAACTTCGTGTTCGCGATCGTCGTGCTGGCGCTTTTGTTCATGACCTTCGGGCAGCCCTTTACACCGGCACAGGTGGGTCAGGTCCAGCCGGGTAGTGCTGCCGAGCGCGCTGGCATAAAGCCAGGCGATGTCATCCTCAGCATCAACGGCTCGGCCGTACGGAGCTTTGAGGATGTCCAACAGGACGTTCGGCTCAACCCAGGTGTGCCGATGACAATCGTCCTCAAGCGCGACGGCCACGATGTCAGCGTTCAGGCGATACCAAAGAAATCGGAGCTGAAAGACCGCTTTGGCAATCATTATGAGGTCGGGCTGCTCGGCATCGCTCACAAGGGGATCGACTATGTCAGGCGCGATCCGGCGACCGCTGTACTGCAGGCGGGAGAGCAGACCTGGGGGCTATCGACCTCGACCCTAAAAGCGATGTGGCAGATCGCGATCGGAGTGCGCGGTACCGATGAGCTTGGGGGGCCATTGCGCATCGCGCAGATGTCGGGAGACGTGGCTCAGGGCGGAGCAGTTGCGGTAATCTGGTTTATGGCAGTATTATCTATAAACCTGGGATTGATAAACCTATTTCCGGTTCCCGTACTTGACGGCGGACATTTGCTGTTCTATGCGGCGGAGGCACTTCGTGGAAAGCCACTCGGGCAGCGTGCCCAAGAATTTGGCTTCCGCATAGGTCTCGCCTTGGTTCTGACGCTAATGGTCTTTGCCACCTGGAACGACTTGGTTCACCTTCGGATCGTTGAGTTTGTGAGAGGGCTCGTGCCCGGACGGGAGCGCAGTTTCAGGGAGGGGGGTTGCAGTTGGGGGTGGGGGGTTTTGCGTTTCAGCAGCTGGAAGTGCGTGTCTTGGGCGATGGCGTGTGTCCTCACCCTGGCAGCAGGATTGCCTCAGGCGACGATGGCGCAAACGGAAGGCAGCAGCGCCTCGCCCGCAGTGGGGGGCCAACCCGCGCAACCAGGGGGGACGACGCCGGCGCCAAAATTTGAAAGCGGCATCACCCCACTCGCACCGGCTGCGAATGGTCCGGGTCAGCCGGTAACCAGCGGTCCGTCCCCTCCAGCTCCTGCTGCTTCGTCGCCGAACCTCAAAAGCGGGATGACACCAGCCGCGCCGGTGGCGGGGCAGCCGCCGGCTGGCGCAGTGCCCGCTGCGCCAGCGCCACAACTGGAGAGCGGTATGGCACCGCCCGCACCCGCGCCGACGGCGGCGCCAAGCCAACCCGCTCCCGAACTCAAAAGCGGCCTACCGCCGATCGCGCCGACGGGTCCTGCGCCTGCCGCCGGACAACCGTCCGCGCCGGCTGCCGCCGAGCAAGCTCCACCCCCGAGTCCCGTGGTGCCGGTACCCCGCCGCCAGATACGCCGCGCGCCGCCGCGCCCGCCTGCTGCGGTTCAGCCCGGTATGGTGCCAGCTCAGCCGACCAGCGGTCTCGCCGGCGCACCGGCGGCGCCGGCCGTGCCATCAATGGGCGGCGGCGTGGTCGCCAATATCCGCGTTGTTGGTACGCAACGCATCGAGCCAGAGACGGTGCGCTCGTATCTTCAGATCCAACCGGGCGAAGCCTGGGACCCGGAGAAGCTCGACGCCTCCCTAAAGGCGTTGTTTGCAACCGGTCTTTTTGCCGATGTCAATCTCAGCCGGGAGGGTGATACACTCGTTGTGCGCGTCGTCGAGAATCCGATCATCAATCGGATCGCGTTCGAGGGTAACCACAAGCTCGACGACAAAGAGCTCAACGGCGTCATCCAGGAGAGACCGCGTGTCGTCTATACCCGTTCGCGGGTTCAAGCCGATGTCAGGCGCATTCTCGACCTTTACCGCCAGCACGGCCGGTTTGGAGCAACGGTCGAGCCAAAGGTCATTCAGCTTTCGGAAAACCGTGTCGATCTCGTCTTCGAGATCAACGAGGGCGAGTTCACCGGCATCCGCAGCATCAATTTTGTCGGCAATAAGGCTTTCAGCGACAGCAGGTTGCGCGGTGTGATCGCGACCAAGGAAAGCCGGTGGTATCGTTTCCTGTCGACCAACGACAGCTATGATCCGGATCGTCTCACATATGATCGCGAGTTGTTGCGCCGGTTCTATCTTACCGAAGGTTATGCCGACTTTCGGGTCGTCTCGGCGGTGGCCGAGCTGACGCCGGACCGCAACGGCTTCATTCTGACCTTCACCCTCGATGAGGGCGAGCGTTATCGCTTTGGCAAAATCGGCGTCAACATCAAGCTAAAGGATCTGCCGGCCTCGCAGGTGCGGCCGCTTCTGACCGTCCATTCCGGCGATTGGTACAATGCGCAGCAGGTCGAAGATTCGATTACGGCATTGACCAACGCGCTCGGCACGCGCGGTTATGCCTTTGTCGAAGTCAGGCCCGATATCACCCGCAATCGCAGCACGCATACCGTCGATATTACGTTCAACGTCCAGGAGGGGCCGCGCGTTTATGTCGAACGCATCGACATCGTCGGCAATGTGCGCACGCTCGACAAGGTGATCCGGCGCGAGATGCAGCTCGTCGAAGGCGACGCGTTCAATACCGAAAAGATGCAGCGCTCGCAGCAGCGCATCAAAAATCTCGGCTTCTTCAAAAAGGTCGATGTCACGAATGCCGCCGGTTCGACGCCTGACCGGACGGTGGTAACGGTCGAAGTTGAGGAACAATCGACAGGCGAGTTGTCGCTGGGGCTCGGATTTTCAACCAGCGACGGTCCGCTCGCCGACATCAATATCCGCGAGCGTAACTTCCTAGGCCGTGGTCAGGACCTGCAGGTCGGGGGCGTCATCTCGTTTCGCGCTCAGCAGGTTCAGCTGAGCTTTACCGAGCCATATTTTCTCGACAAAAACATTGCTGCAGGTTTCGATATCTTTGAAATCAAGACCAGCCCGACGTCCAGTTTCTTTTCCGGCGTGACCCCACCTTATCAGCAATTCTCTTATGGCGGAGCGTTGCGCGCGGGATATCAGATCTCCGAGAATTTACGACAAACCCTGAAATACACGGCCCGTTCGGATACCATCGAAAATATCCAAAGCAACGCATCATTGTTTATCGCTCTGCAACAAGGTACCCATCTCACCTCGGCAATCGGGCAGGTTCTTCTGTACGATCAGCGTAATGATCGGCTCGAGCCAAGCAGCGGCTACTTTGTTTCACTGGGAAACGACTTTGCCGGTGTTGGATTCGGCGTCGATTATTTTCGCTCGAAGGTCAATTTCGGGTACTATTATCCCGTCGCACCAGACTGGGTCCTGAGCCTTACTGGAGAAGCGGGCGACATCTTTGGCTGGAACGGACAGCAGGTGCTATTGCAGGACCGCTTCTTTGTCGGTGGCGATAATCTGCGCGGCTTTCAGGATGCCGGGATCGGCCCGCGTGATTCGATCGACAATAACGCCCTCGGTGGCCAGAAATATTGGGTCGGCTCGGTTACGCTGGGCGTGCCACTCGGGCTGCCTAAAGAGCTTGGCATCAGCGGTCGGGTGTTCAGCGATTTCGGCACGCTTTATTATCTGCAGCCGACGACACTCAACCTGACGCCCGCGCAATTGGTAACAACGGGTGGCATCACGCCGCAGGTTCTGCAATCACCGGCGATCCGAATGAGCGCCGGGGTCGGGGTAACATGGAAGTCGCCAGTCGGTCCAGTCCGACTGGATTTCGCCTATCCGATCCGCAAGGAGTATTTCGACCAGACCCAGTTCTTTCGGGTCAGCTTTGGGACAAGATTCTGATGATCGCTTCTTCATTTAGACAGACGGCGCTGACGCTGTCATTGTTGTTGGGGTTTGCAGGGTTGGCTGCGGCCCAGGCGCCGACGACGAAAACTCCTGCACCAGCCGCTCCGCCACCACCAACAACAACCCCCGCCCCAACCCCTCCGGCACCGGCACCGTTGCCGGCAGCACAGAACATTAGCGTCATGGTGGTCGACGTTCAGGCTTTGCTGCAGAATTCAAAGGCGGCGAAGATGGTGCGCAGCCAGATGGAGCAAAAGCGCAACGAGTATACCAAAGAGATTTCACGCTCCGAAGAGCAGTTGCGCGCCGAACGCGATGCACTGCAACGCCAGCAAGCGTCGCTGTCGGCCGATGCGCTTAACAAGAAGGCCCGGGAGTTCCAACAGAAAGTCAACGATCTCGACCGCGACGTCCAAAGCAAGCGCGCTGCGCTCGAGAAATCCAATAACGAAGCGCTGACCAAGATCCAGCAAACCATGCTAAAAATCATCGCCGACATCGCGCGGCAACGGCGCGCAAACCTGGTCCTTCAACGCACCGATTTGGTGCTGTTCGATCAGTCGTTCGACGTAACCGATCAGGTCATGCAAAAGCTGGATGAAGAATTGCCGGTGCTCACGGTGAACTTTGTCGCACCGGAGCCGGTGCCTGCCGCTGCTGCGGATACGGGCGAACCAGCACCTGCCCCTCCGCCCGCGCGGACGGCCAAAGCGAGAAGGAAGTAACGCACGCTCTCGCCACCACCGATGGCCGACCCGCGCTTTTTCGACCGTGCCGGACCGTTCACCCTTGCCGAACTGGCACGGGTGAGCGGAGCGCGGCTGCTGAGTGACAGCGATGAAGAGAGATTGTTCCGTGACGTGGCGCCACTCGAAATGGCCGGCCCGGACGAGGTAAGTTTTCTCGACAATCGAAAATATCTCGCGGCGTTTCGCGATTCGCGAGCCGGCGCTGCGTTTATCGATGCAGCGACGGCCGAGGAAGCGCCTCCCGGAATGGCTCTATTGCTAGCGAGCGAGCCCTATAAAGCCTACGCGCTTGCCGCCCAAGCTTTCTACCCAGCGCTACCAGTGATTGCTGGGCTGGCACCATCGGCGCTGATCGATCCCGCGGCAATCATTCAAGATGATTGCGAGATCGGCCCCCATGTCGTCATCGAGGCGCGCGCCCAGTTAGGCCGACGCTGCCGGGTTGGCGCCAATACCGTGATCGCCGCGGGTGTTGAAATCGGTGACGATTGCCGGATCGGTGCCAATGTCACAATCAGCCATGCTTTGATTGGTTCTCGAGTGGTGCTGCATCCCGGGGTGCGCATAGGCCAGGAAGGGTTCGGCTTCGCGCCCGACCGCGCCGGGGCGATCAAGGTCCCGCAACTCGGGCGCGTCGTCATCGGCGATGATGTCGATATCGGCGCCAATACGACGATCGATCGCGGTTCAGGTCACGATACCGTGATTGGCGCCGGTTCGATGATCGACAACCTCGTGCAAATCGCTCACAACGTCGTGCTCGGGCGATGCTGCATTCTGGCCGGACAGGTCGGAATTTCCGGTAGCACGCGGCTTGGCGATTTTGTCATGATCGGCGGACAAGGTGGTCTTGCAGGACACCTGAATATCGGTTCCGGCGCTCGGATCGCCGCCAAGGCCGGCTTGATGCGCGACGTTCCGGCTGGGACGACGGTCTCCGGGATCCCGGCTGTCCCGATCGGCGATTTCATGAGGCAGACGGCCGTCCTGCACAGTTTGGGTCGGAAGAAGGACCGCCGATGACCGATCTGCCCTTCACCGCAGAGCCGACCGTCTCTGTGGAGTGCTCGTCCGGTAAAGGTATTCAAATCGACGTTCAGCGAATCATGGAAATGATCCCGCACCGCCATCCATTCTTGATGATCGACCGGGTCGTCGACGTTGTGGCCAATGTGCGGGCGACGGGAATCAAAAACCTCTCGATCAACGAAAGTTTTTTCCAGGGCCATTTTCCGTCGCGGCCGGTTATGCCCGGGGTTCTGGTCATCGAAGCGATGGCACAGACCGCGGCGGTGCTTGTGGTCCATACCTTGGGCCCGGAATCCGAGGGCAAACTCGTCTATTTCATGAGCGTCGACAGCGCCCGCTTTCGCCGTCCGGTGTTCCCGGGCGATCAGCTGGCAGTCCATGTCATCAAGCAGCGCAACCGCGGCAATGTCTGGAAGTTCGAAGGGCGCGCCAAGGTCGGCGAAAATCTGATGGCCGAGGCGGTGTTCGCCGCCATGATCCTCGACGATTAAAGCAGCCCGCGAATGCCGCAGATCCACCCAACCGCAATCGTCGCATCGGGCGCTCGGCTGGCGCCCGATGTCGAGATCGGGCCCTATTGTATTGTCGGCGAGCGGGTCGAGCTCGGCCCCGGTGTGATCCTGCGAGCCCACATTGTCGTGGAGGGCCGCACAACAATCGGCGCCGGCACTCAGATCTTTCCGTTTGCCTCGCTTGGTCACAAGCCGCAAGACCTCAAATATCGCGGCGAAGATTCGGCACTCGTCATTGGCTGCCGCAACACGATCCGCGAATATGTGACGATGAACCCGGGAACCGCCGGCGGCGGCATGATTACCGGGGTCGGAAACGACTGCCTGTTTATGGCGGGCACTCACATCGCCCATGATTGCCGGATTGCCGACCATGTGATCATGGCCAACAATACGATCCTCGGTGGGCATGTAACGGTCGAGGAGCACGCCTTTTTAGGTGGGGTCTGCGCGGTCCATCAGTTCGTCCGAATCGGCCGCCATGCGATGATCGGTGGCATGTCCGGGGTCGAGCGCGACGTGATCCCTTATGGCCAGGTCATGGGCAACCGCGCTCGCCTGACCGGACTCAACATCATCGGCCTGCAGCGCCGCGGTTTCAGTCGCGAAGACATTCAGGCGCTGCGCAATGCCTATCAATTGCTGTTCCACTCCGAGGGAACATTGAGCGATCGGGTCGGCGAGGCAGCGCTACGCTTTGCCGGGATCAGGCCGGTTGAAGACATTATCGATTTCATACGAGCCGATTCGAGCCGAGGGCTCTGTCAGCCTAAAGAGATCAATGGCGGATAGCCAGGGCATGAACTGTCTCGGCATTGTCGCCGGCGACGGCGAGTTGCCACGGCGGCTCGTCGAAGCGTGTCGCGAAAGCGGTCGTGCAGTGTTCGTGCTCGCGCTCGAAGGTGCGGCCGAACCCGAAACCATTGCCGATGTCCCCCATGCCTGGTGCCCGCTTGGCGCCGCCGGCCGCGGATTGGCATTACTGCGCGACAACGCAGTCAACGAGCTGGTGCTGGCCGGCGGCGTCCGCCGCCCGTCCCTCGCCGCGCTGCGGCCGGATTGGCGGGCGGCCAAATTTTTCGCCCGGGTCGGTTACCGAGCGCTGGGCGACGACGGATTGTTGTCGGCGGTCGTCGCCGAATTGGAGCGGGAGGGGTTTCGCGTGATCGGGCCCGAGCAGGTGCTGCGTTCCAGTTTGGCGCCGGCAGGACCCTTCGGCCGAGCGCGCCCGGACGCGCAGGCGATCAGCGATATCGCCCATGGCCAGCGCATTGCGCGCGCTTTGGGCAAGCTCGACATCGGGCAGGCTGTCGTCGTGCAGCAAGGTCTCGTCCTCGGCGTCGAAGCCATCGAAGGCACCGACGAATTGCTCCGGCGCTGCGCCAAGCTGCGGCGCGATGGACTGGGGGGCGTGTTGGTCAAAGTCGAAAAGCCGGGTCAGGAAAAGCGGGCCGATCGTCCGACGATCGGCCCGCAAACCGTATCACTCGCCGCGCAAGCGGGACTGGCCGGTATAGCGGTCGAGGCGGGGGCGACGATTGTCGTCGACCGTGACGAGGTCTCCACCGCGGCCGATCGCGCCGGCCTGTTCGTCATCGGCATCAGCCGGGGGTGACCGCCATTGAAGCGGGCGGTCCTCCAACGCCGTTCGTCTTTGTCATTGCCGGCGAACCATCGGGAGACGCGCTCGGCGCCGCCTTGATCAGAGGCTTGCGGCAGCGCACAGACAACCGCCTTCGCGTCGCTGGGATCGGTGGCGAACAGATGCGCGCAGAGGGCGTCGACAGTCTGGTGCCGCTCGGCGATCTCGCGGTGATCGGCGTCGCCGAGGTCTTACCGCGGGCATTCGTCATCCTAAAGCGGGTGCGCGAGACAGTGGCCGCGGTGCAGGCGCTGCGTCCCGATATCGTGGTCACGATCGACAGCTCCGGGTTCAGTTGGCGCATCGCCCAGCGGCTCCGCTGTCGCGGCGAAAAGCTGCCGATCGTCCACTTCGTCGCGCCGATGGTATGGGCGTGGCGCGCCGGCCGGGCGCGACGTATGGCGCGCTGGTATGATCATTTGATGGCGCTGCTGCCGTTCGAGCCGCCCTATTTCGAGCGGGTCGGATTGGCCTGCAGCTATGTCGGACACCCGGTGCTGGAGAGCGGCGCCGATTGCGGTGATGCCGAACGGTTCCGCGCCGCCTACGGGCTTGCTCGCGACGAGACGCTGCTCGCAATCCTGCCGGGAAGCCGCGGCGGCGAGGTGCGGCGACTATTGCCGATCTTGGGTGGTGCGCTGGTCCGGCTCAAGAACGCGCTCGGACAGTTTCGTGTTGCTGTGCCGACCGTTGCGACTGTGGCGGATGCCGTCAGCATCGGCGTGTGCAATTGGCCCGGCGCACCAATCATTGTACGCGACTCGCGCGAGAAATACGACGCTTTTGCTGCGAGCCGTGCGGCTCTTGCCGCATCGGGATCGGTCGCACTGGAACTGGCGATGGCGCGGGTGCCGATGGTTGTGTGTTACCGACTGAACCCGCTGACCGAGGCCTTGCTCGAGCGGGTACTCAAAGTGCGGCATGTCAACCTCGTCAATCTGTTGCTCGAGCAGCCGGTGGTGCGCGAGCTGTTGGGCCATGAATGCACTCCAGAACTGCTCGCAGCCGAAGCGGCGCGGCTCGTCAGGGATGAAGAGGTTCGCAGCGCTCATCTGGCAGGGTATGATAAGGCGTTGCGCCGCCTCGGAGCGGGCGGCCGGTCGCCGAGTTTGCGGGCCGCCGATCAGGTTCTCGCGATTGTCGCGGCGCGTCGCGGCGGCGAAGCGGATTCGCCAATATCCTCATCATCCTATTCACGGAGGAATAAACGATGACAGCGACAGAAATGGCCGAGGCTACCAAACCCGCGGCTGAGACCGAGAAGTACCGCTATCTGCACACGATGATCCGGGTGCGCGATCTCGACAAGTCGCTCGAATTTTATACCGGGCTGTTGGGAATGAAATTATTGCGCAAGCGTGACTATCCGAGCGGCAAGTTCACACTCGCCTTTGTCGGTTATGGCGACGAAAGCGAGAACACGGTGCTCGAATTAACCCACAACTGGGAACAGGCGGAACCCTATGCGCTCGGCAGCGCCTTCGGCCATCTCGCGCTTGGTGTCCCCGATGTCTATAAGGCATGCGAACGGCTCGGTGCGGCGGGGGTCAAGATCCCGCGGCCGGCCGGACCCATGGCGCATGGCGGCTCGGTCATCGCCTTTATCGAGGACCCCGACGGCTACCGCATCGAGCTGGTGCAGCGCCCATAACTGCAGCCCGGCAGACCAGCGTCGGAATCCGTGTCCACGGTACCGACGCTGGTCCGGCGGCAGATGGCCTTGGCCGGCGGTCTCCTTAGCCGGGCCGGTGCTCAGATCATGAACCTATGGATCAGAACCGGTCGCACTCCTCGGCGGTTTTGACAAAGGCTGCAGCATCCGACGGCAGCAGCAGACGATCGGTAACGAGGGCGGCGGCAGCCGCCCTGACCCTTTCAGTGTAAGCTTCGCAAGTGCCATAGCGCTCTTCGAGGGACGGCCGGGGATCGCCGGTCGTTTCGCGTTCGCGTCGGGTACGAGCAAACGGGATCAGCGATCCGTCGCGGTCGCATAGCTCACAAGGTTGCGCGCGATAGACATTCCAGCCGGTATAGGTACCGAGCGGCACCGCAATCGGTGGCAGCCGGATCCCCGCGATCTCGTTGCCGTCAGCATCGACGGCGCTGACGCGGGTGGCGTAAAAATTATCGAGCCGCTCCGGGGGATCGACCCAGTCGACCGGCACGGCAATGCGATTGGCACCAGGAGCGATCGCGAAACCGGGCACCGCTGGCATCTTCACGATGTCGGCTTCAACCGCTGTACCGTCCGAGATCGACGGCACGCGGCTCGGTGGTGGTGCGATGCCGTTTTTGACCCATTCTTCCAGCGCGACAAACAAGGCCCGCAGTGCGGGTGTAGCGCTGTGCGGGTTGCGCGGGTTGGCGCAAGGCCCCGGGCTCGGATCGGTTCCCGGGCCGCCACCGTGCTGGGTGCCGGCGATCATGTAGATCCGGGCATTGGGCGGCAATTCGGCATCGCGGCTCGCGTTCGGATCGGTGTGGATCAGCGAAGCGCCCTTTTGCCAATATTCGGTGGAGGTGTTGACCTCGATGACCTTGGGATCGGTGGGTTCGCCGGTCAGAATCGCGCCGCGGCGACCGCTAAAGGGGTCGATTGTTTCCGCATTGCTGAACGGAAACCAATTCTCCGGGTACAGCCGATCCTCATGTTGCGTTGCCGTGCGCCCCGGCATTGCAAAGCTGTGATTGGCAAAGACCTTGCCGGCGCCGGCGACATGGGTCATGACCCCGTCGAAGACGCGCCGCCCGTGATCATCCTGGTTCATCCCAAGCTCGAGGAAATGCCGCAGGAACCGGCCGCTTTGCGAAACGCCAAAGGCCAGCGCATGCGTGATGCCGGCAGCTTTGCCCCGACCGAGTTCTGAGATCAGAGGATTGCGCGCGCCCTCGCCGTCTGCAGTCTGGTAACGCAGGAACGAGACAAGATCTCGGGTCGCGGCAAAGCCGATG